>JBCCLY010000225.1:0-6555 GCA_039026655.1 Cyanobacteria bacterium P01_C01_bin.38
ATCGAGTTTTGAAAGATGTTTGATGTCGAAAATCTTGCGTAGCCTCCGAAACCACCTCGGAATCAATTCCGAGGCTAATAGCAAAAGTCTACTTAAGTAGACTGAAAATATTACTTAGTCGTCTGTGCTATTTGAAAAGTTAACTTGTAGGGTGCGTTATGGCGCGGTTGAGAATTTTATTGTAACGAGATATGTATGTTTTGCGCCTAACGCACCGTTTTATGTTGGGTTTTACATCAGAATTAACGGTGCGTTGCGCTGTCGCAACAACACACCCTACTTTACTTAACCACCAACAACTATCAACTAACAACTAACAACAACACCATCACTCCTCCTCATCCAACTCAACCAAAGCCGGATTTTTCTTCTCAGCCCAGATTGTCAGCACTTTAGCACGGGATTCTACTTTACAATCATCTGTGGGACATTTAGTAAATGCATCGCGTGCTAGTCGCCAATTGTCTAATTTTGCAGAAGTTTCGGTGATGGAAGTTAAAACCCAGGCTTTGCTATCTGAATGTTGAATTTGGTTGGCAGTTTCGATTGCTGTTTCCAGCAGTAGGATTGCTTTTTGAGAAGAGTTCAATTTTGCATAAGCTTCGGCGATGTCAGTTAAAATAATGGCTTTTAAGTCTGAATATTGAATCTGGTTGGCACCTTTGAGTAGTTTTTCCAGCAGTGGAATGGCTTTTTGAGAAGAGTTCAATTTTGCAACAACTTCGGCGATGGAAGTTAAAGCCGGAGTTTTGAAATGTGAACCTTGAATTTGGTTGTCAGCTTTGATTGCTTTTTCCAGCAGTGGGATGGCTTTCTCAGAAGAGTTTAATTTTGCATAAGTTTGGGCGATGTAAGTTAAAGTACTGGCTTTGGAGGATAAATCTTGAATTAGGTTAGCAGCTTTTAGTGCTTTTTCCAGGAGTGAGATAGCTTTTTTTGACTCCAATTTTGCATAAACTCCGGCGATGGAAGTTAAAGTCGAGGCTTTCTGATGTGAATCTTGAATTTGGTTGGCAGCTTTGAGTGCTTTTTCCAGGAGTGGGATGGCTTTTTTTGACTCCAATTTTGCATAAACTCCGGCGATGGAAGTTAAAGCTGAGGCTTTGCTCGATGAATATTGAATTTGGTTGGCAGCTTTGAGTGCTTTTTCCAGTAGTGGGACGGCTTTATCTGAAGAGTTCAATTTTGCATAAACTTCGGCGATGGAAGTTAAAGCACTGGCTTTTGAATCTAAATCTTGAATTTGGTTGGCAACTTCGAGTGCTTTTTCCAGCAGTGGGATGGCTTTTTGGGAAGAGTTCAATTTTTCATAAACTTCGGCGATGGAAGTTAAAGCACTGGCTTTGTAGTTTGATTCTTGAATTTGGTTGGCAGCTTTGAGTGCTTTTTCCAGCAGTGAGATGGCTCTTTCAGAAGAATTCAATTTTGCAACAGCTTCGGCGATGGAACTTAAAGCCTTGGCTTTGTTATATGATTCTTGAATTTGGTTGGCAGTTTCGATTGCTTTTTTAAGAAGTGCGATCGCCTTATCTTCTTTCTCTAACTTAATATAAATTCCGGCAATCTCACTTAAAGCTCTCGCTTTATCATCTGAATCTTGAATTTCATCATCAATTATTTTCAACGCCAGCTTTAAATTATCATCTTTAACAAACGCTATTGCAGTTTCCTCAACATATTTATCTGAAACCCGCTTACTCAAACTTTCTAATTCCCACCTAACCTGCTGAATTTGTCCCCCAGGAGATTGCAACCAAGATAATACAGAAACAACCACCAACAAAACTACAGTAAATATCGCAGTATAACCCTGATAACGTCGCCGACTTTTAGTTAACAGCTTTTCCTTTTGACTGCGATTGCTTCCCCACATCAAATAAGGTTTCTGTCGCTCAATTAACCATAACTCTGGCAAACTAAACAAATAACGAGAACTACAATTATTTCCTAACCATTCATTTACCCGTCTATCTAACAACTGATTGGCTTTATCTGCATCGGAAAGTTCTTTCCCTGCTAACCGCGTCAAAGCTGGGATAAGTTTCTCATGGGCTAATTCGTAACCAGTCTTTCCTTCATTCTCTACCGGAGTAATTAAGCGCACATCTCCCCGCACTAACCAAGTGACGGCTTGTTGTACTTCCGCAGCACTAATATCTCCTTTGAGTTTGCTTTGTAATTCAGCTAAACTCAACGTTCCCGCTCTCAACTGACGCTCTAAATCTGTCAGGGCTAGCAATACTTTCACCGCAGCTTGTCGCTGTGCGGATGTGATTATAGTATCTAAAGTCCGTTGGAGAAAGCGAGTCAGCAAACCTTCAATACCGCCAAATTTCTGAAACGCTACTCGGTTGAAAGCTCGCAATTCTTGCGATTTTTGCTTTTCTATCATCCAACAAAGAATCTGCAAGTCAACAGGAGAAATTAACCCATCTTGGTTTGCGAGTTGTTTCTCTGCTAATTCTTTGACAAAAGATTTATCAAATTCCAGCTTTTCAGTTTCTGCAATTACTTCCAAAACCTTTGCAGCTTCCTCTGGTGAAAACTTTTCTAAAGGGAATACCTCATTATTTCCCGGAGAATAATCCAAAGCTCGCTGTAATTCGTCCATCCGAAAATATAAATCGCTGCGGATGGCAAAGACAATTTTTACTGATGATGGAGCAGAATACCACTGTTTTAATGCATTAAGAAAAGGTTCGCGGTCTTGTTTTTGTTTAAAATAGACGAAAAATTGCTCAAATTGGTCAAATATCAGAATTAATGGTTTTGATGCGCCTTTTGTTGCTTGAGATAATAACGTAAGAAAATCGCTATCTTGAAGTTCTTCTTTTGATAACTTTAACTGCTCTGTAAATGCTTTACGTACCGTAGCAACAGGTTCATCATTAGCAAACCGCACGTAAACACCGCGATGAGTTGCTGATTCTGTAAGTAGTTTGGGTAACAAACCCGCTTGTAAAAACGAAGTCTTACCACAACCAGTTTCTCCCATCAAAATACCAAAACGGAAACTATTATTAGTAATAGAATTCAAGCAGTCTTGCAGACTTATTTCTCGCTGCAACTTACTAAAAATTTCCGCATCGTCTTTTGTAAAAGCCCGCAATCCTTTAATTGCTTCCCGCTCGATAAAATCTGCTTTATCGGTTGTTGATAAAGGTGGTTTTGTTCGTACTGCAACAATTACAGCAGCAACGAAAATGATTCCTACTAGAAACGGAAATAAAGTTGTATATTCATTAGGTAGGGATATTTTAAAAAAGCTTTTCAGAAAGTGCGGATTCAAAAATAAAATCAGTGCTGCATCGATTAGCAACAATAAAGTAAACCAATTGCGACTGCGAATTAACTCGGCTACCCACTTCGCAAAATGAGCAAGTTCTTCAGTTGTCTTCCTGAGAACATCTTGAGAAGGTGGTGGAGAATCAGTACTCATGGCTACCTTGTATAACAATCAACGGTTACTACAAGGTCATATTCTTTCTAAGTAATTGAAAAATCAAGATATTTCAATACATACAATTAAAGTAAATATACGAGTATCTAATTTATTTCAAATAAGTACAACTGCTATTTTTCCCATTTTCATACTTCAAGTGCATAAGTTGATAAAATCTAACACTATAAATAAGAAAGGATTATTAGCTTTTTAGGCTGATACATGATTTCTATGAATATTAAAAAAGTTTGCGTAATAGGGGCTGGTGTAAGTGGTTTAGTTGCGGCTAAGACTTTCTTGGAAGATGGTTTCGACGTTACGGTATTTGAGAAGAAGCCAAGCCTTGGAGGTGTGTGGGAAAAGTCGAGAACTTATCCACAGGTAACAACCCAAAACAGCCGTCATACATACTGTTTTAGCGATTATCCCATGCCGGAGGATTATCCGGAATGGCCAAGTGGCGAGCAAGTACGCAGATATTTGCAGTCTTATGCAGATAATTTTGGAGTTACCGAAAGAATTCGTTTTCAAGCAGAAGTTATCGATATTTCCAGAAAAAAAGGAGAAGAAGCGTTATGGGTAGTTAGTTTCCAAATTAATAATGAAAATGAAATAAAAGAACAAAAAGAGGAATTTGATTTTGTTTTGATATGTAATGGTACATTTAATATTCCTAAAATGCCGGTATTACCAGGTAAGGAAGATTTTATTGCAGTAGGAGGAAAGGTACTGCATTCAAGCAAATTTAATGATACTTCTTTAGTAAAGGATAAAAAAGTTATTGTTATAGGTTTTGGTAAATCAGCTTGCGATATTGCAACACTTGCAGCGAATACAGCAAAAGAATCTACTTTAATATTCCGTCGTTCTTTATGGAAGATTCCTAAATTCTTCTTTAATAAAATTCATTTTGAAGACATTTTACTGACACGTTTTGCAGAAATTTGGTTATCTTATCGAAAAAAGAAAGGAATTGAAAAGTTACTTCATAGTGCAGGTAAACCTCTAGTATGGTCTTTTTGGCGATTAAATGAATTAATTTTACGCAAACAGTTTTCTCTTGATGGTAGTAGTTTACTGCCTTTAGAATTAATGAATAAAACCCTTTCTTGTGCTGCTAATATAGCTCCCGATAATTTTTATGAATACATCCACCGTGGAAAAATAAAAGTTAAAAAAGCCAAGATTGCCAGATTTAATGCTGATGGTTTAGAGCTTGAATCGGGAGAAAAATTACAGGCTGATGTAGTAGTTTTCGGAACTGGATTTCATCAAGATATAACTTTTTTGGAAAATAAATATCGTCAATTCATTTTAGATGAAAACGGTAATTTTAAAATGTATCGCAATTTGATTCATCCAGACATCCCAAATATGGGTTTTTTAGGTTATAACTCCAGTTTCTTTTCTCCACTTACATCAGAAGTTGGAGCTTGGTGGTTAGCAGAGTATATCAAAGGAAACCTTGTTTTACCGACACTACCTCAGATGCGGGTAGAAATGGACAAACAGTTGAGTTGGAATATAGATAACTTACCTCCAGACTTTGCTTACGGTACTTGTGTAACTCCTTTCGACTTTCATTATTTAGAAGATTTAATCGAAGATATGGGTTTTAAGATTTTCGGTAAAGGTGCAAAACCTCTCCAAGGAATAATGGAAAGAATTAAGCCATCTGCATATCAAAAAATTCGCCAACAGTTACGCAATCGAAAGCTTTTATCTATAGAAGACACTTCTGTCAAAAATTACGTTTCACCAACCCCAAACCGATAACCTTTACCATAAACGCTGTGAATTAATTGCGTTTCACCTTTCATTTCAATCTTTCTCCGCAAAAGACGAACTAATGCAGCAATTACATTACTGCTAGGTTGTTCGTCTTCTTCCCATAAATTTTGCATAATTTGGGCGTGAGTCAAAAGCGTACCAGGATTTTCCATCAAATATTTTAATAACTTACTTTCCTTTTCCGATAGTTCGATTACTCTTCCTTGACGATAAGCAATTTGATTTTGAGAATCTAGCTCTAAATCTTCTACAACAGTTCTTTTATTTGTATGGGCATATTCTTCCACGCCAGCACGCCGCAATAAAGCCCTGACTCTTGCTAGTAATTCCCGCAGTTCAAAAGGTTTTACCAAGTAATCATCAGCACCTGCATCTAAACCCTGTACTCGATCATCTAAAGTATCTTTTGCAGTTAGAAATAACACGGGAGTTGTAATGCCCTGCTGTCGCAATTGCTGACAAATTTCTAAACCCGTTTTTCCCGGCAGCATCCAGTCTAAAATAAGTAAATCGTAATCACCTTTTTTAACAAGCTCGCTGCCAGTAGTGCCATCAAAAGCCGCATCAACGCTGTAGCCCTCGCGATTTAATAAGCGAGTCAAAGGATTAGTAAGTTCGGTTTCATCGTCAACGATCAAAATTCGCATCTTCTTATTTTGGATTTTAGATTTTAGATTTTAACAACGAATTTTGGGTTGTAAATAAATAAACATGCCGATTTCATTTTAGTGAGGTATATCGGTAGAATTATAGGGAACAGGGAATAGGGAACAGGGAACAGGAACAATGTAATGTACCATTACCATTACTATTTACAAAGTGCTGTATTTGAGAAAAAATTTAGTACTAAATAAATGGTAGGTTAAGTAATGAAGATATAGGGAAAAGAGCAGAAAAGAAAGATAATTCTTCATTTTTAACTCCTAACTCCTAACTCTTAACTCCTAATTCCTAATTCCTAACTCTTAACTCTTAACTAAAAACTGATTATGTTAACTGTTGCACTACCAAAAGGTGGACTTCTTAAAGATAGTATTCGCTTACTAAAATCTGTAGGTTTGGATTTTAGTGCTTTTTTAGCAGAAGAAAATCGCCAGTTGCAAATATTGGATGCTAGCGGAAAAGCTAGAGGATTAAAGGTAAGAGCGCAGGATGTACCCGTTTATGTCGAATATGGGCAGGCTCAATTAGGTATTGTTGGTGAAGATGTGCTGCAAGAGAAAAAGCCGCAAATTGCCCGCTTAGTTGATTTAGGTTTTGGTTATTGTCGGTTGTCGGTAGCAGTGAAAGCTTCAAGTGCTTACAAATCACCTTTAGATTTA
>JBCCLY010000226.1:0-6529 GCA_039026655.1 Cyanobacteria bacterium P01_C01_bin.38
ATTAAACCCACCCAAAACAAAGTTAAAATTATCGTCTTTCCGCAATTCCAAAACCTGCTCTAACTTAGAACCAGTCCACAATTCATCTTCTGGTTTCTTAACTTGCCAGCGCTTAACATCTTCATATAGACGGTTACGTATAGCAATACCTTGACGATTTTTCTTAATCCAATTATCTAACTTATCCCAACAAGTCAAAAGTATTTCGTGAGCAATTTCAACTGTAGAGTTTGATTTTCCCGACTTTTTTACTTTTTTAGAAAAATTAGCCGATAAATCAGCATCGCTCACCAACAAATTCTCATTTACCAACGTTAACAACACATCCCGCTCATCATCCTTAAATTCCGATAACATAGCTCTTCTACGAACGGGTTTCCACTCAATACCCGATTCAACATTTTCACCAATCCCAACCAACTTAAGAAAAATTCTTTGTGTAGCTTGCTTTTCTAATGCTGAAAACTGTTTATAAATCGAATTGACGTGTTGTTTTAACGCACCCGTAACACCACCAACATTTTGGTACGTACTCATATTCAAAACCCGGTCATTAATACTGCCAGTTTTGACTTCTTCTTCCCAAACCAAGTTTAAAGTGTACTGCAACAAAGGTAAACAACCGGCTTGTCCTTGCACTTCATTAATAATTTTATCTACCAACCCAGCTTCAAAAATCATCCCATAATGCGCCGCAGGTTGTTCGATCGCTAAACGTAACTCAGAAGACTGCATTTCCACAATCATCGGACGATGTTTTTGTGTTGTTTCCACAAGTTGGGGAAAATCGCTTAATCTTTCAAAGAAATCAGCCCGCATCGTCGCCATAATTTTGAGATTATTATCTACATTAGGCAATTTAGCTTTACTCAACTTGATTAAACCATTAATAAATTCTCGCCGCTTGGTTTCATCGCTGGTAGTAAATAATTCTTCAAATTGATCGATAAATATAAACCAAAATTTGTCAGATTGCTTAAGATTTCTCGCTACGCTAACTAAAGTTTCCGAATTGATTTCACGAGCTATTTTTGCTGATTTTTGCGAATATTTACTGCCTAAGCTAATATAAAAAGATTCAAACGGATTGGCATCTGGAGTAAACGTTAAATTAGTAAATTTATTTCCATGTTGCTTTTCCAACCAAGGAATCAAACCCGCTTTTACCACAGAAGATTTACCGCTACCGCTGGCACCTAGAAGTAAAACTAAATTGGTTTGTTCTAACTCATTAACTAAAGTTGTAATAAAATTATCGCGTCCAAAAAATAATTCTTTATCTCTAGATTCAAAATTATTCAAACCTTTATAAGGAGAAGTTTTGATTAATTCACGGCTGGTAATCTCCCTCTCAGAAATTTGTAATATCTCAGTTTGATTAAAAGTCAGGATATTTCCTTCACCATGTACCTGGACATTTTCATTACCTTGATTAGCTAGAATTCCTCCATGTACTTGAGAATCTTTTAAATGTTGTTCGATACCGAAATTATCATTAGGTTGATTCACGATTTAATATTAGTAAGATAGTTTTAAGTAGGTTGGCGTTAAAAATTGTAATCAAAGCAAGGGAGTAGGGAGTAGGGAGTAGGGAATAGGAGTAAGGGTTTGAGCTTAGTTTACATTTTGTTACGTAGTTCTGTTTATTTGTGCCGACTTACTTATTAGATATTTCTTGTTACCATGCTCTATATGTTAATAATATTAGGGATGCTCCGCCTCCAGGTTGTCTTGAGGCAGAGCCTCAATGAATGCATTCCTATGCAGAGCATAGGAACGAGATCAAAACCAGATATTCTGAGCATAGGAACGAGATCAAAACGAGATATCCTGAGCATAGGAACGAGTTCAAAACGAGACAAGCCCAATCCCCCATGCCCAATCCCCCATGCCCAATTACCAATTATCAATTACCAATTATCAATAGCAGCCATAAAAACATTTACCAAAGGATGATTAATTAACTCTTTAAAAGCTTCTTTTCTACCTGCTTTTAATGCATTCATAACACGGCTTTTAAACATAGAATTATTTTCAATTTCCTCCACTGCTTGAGCAACAACCATTATTTTTTGGGAATTAGTTTGACTCGGATTATCCCGCTCTAATTGTTGTAAAAGTATTTTAATTTCACTTGCAGTTTCTACAATATTGTGCTGCTCCGACGTATTTATATTGTGAGCATTAGTCATAGTTAGTTGATTGTTGTTTCCCTGTGACGCTTGCATCCCACCGTAGACTGTGCCACCACCAACAGTTTGAGAAATACCGCTATTATTTTTACTATATCTAGGTTGTTCTATTTTTACTGAAGATTCTGAAGTCTTTTGTGACACAGCATACAAATTTTTTCTTGCTTTAATTTGTGGCGTTTTTGACTCCGGAATTCCTTGTAAACTAATACCACTACAACCAAATTCAAAGGAATCGCGATAACTTCTCCCCGCACAAAGCCCATCATAAAAACCCGTGGAAAATTCGATTGCAGCTTTATCTCCAATGGCTTGATTCATGCCAATTACGCAATCAATATGTCGAAAAAGTGCTTCGGCTTGCACTTCTGAGTAACAAGCATTCAACACCACACATTCAATTAAATTTTCAAACAATTCAAATAATCCAGCCAAAGATTCGCTACTAACAAGCTGCATTTCTCCCAACTTGTCTTCTAACATTAAACCATTGCTTCGGGCACCATGTCCGCTAAAATGAACGATATGCGGTAAATTATCTAAGAGCGATCGCCGTAAATCGTTTACCCGTAACGCTGACTCTGTAACAATTTCAAACTGTTGGCAATTTTTGCTGAGTCTGAGCGCTGTTTTAATTTCTCGCACCTCTTCATCCAAGCGTAACTGATTGGTATTCTTAGGATTTGCCGATAATATTAAAATTTTTTTCATAGCAATACAGTTAGTTACCTGATTTTTTAGATAAATATCAACCCATTTAACTTATAGGCGCAGGCACAACTAACTTATGCACTTTTAGAAAATTTTCGGCGTTGCTGAATTCGGGTATGAATTTAAATGTAGAGACGCGATATATCGCGTCTCTACAAGGGTTTCGATTATGCGATAAATCAAATTCATACATCAAATCAGCAACGCCAAATTTTCGTTTGAATAATTTGACTATCTGTTAACAGATGCTCAAACAAAAGAATTATACAGAATAAAATATGATAATTTGCAACAATTTATTTCGGATATTCCGGTGCGTTAGACTAGCGTCATAACGCACCCTACAAATTGTTGCGAATGGTGCAAGATGTCACTATACTCAACTACTCCCTACTCCCTACTCCCTATTCCCTTTTCTATTAGAAGGATTCATAAATCTAACCTGATTGCTATAGATTAAATTATTCCCAACTGTAGTTAGCTAATTTACCAAGACGCAGCATTGTCGCCAGGAAATTCACTGTTAGAGTTAAACTATTATTAAATGAATCAGCTAAACGCACTTTTCTTTGATTTACGGTATTTACGTTTTGCTGATTGCTTTGTGGTTCATTTGCATTTATTAATGATGTATTGGGAATATCTTGAGTCATCATGTTTCTTGATTGTTCTTCCCGATGGTTTTGAAAGCTATCATCTTCTAAATTGTAGAGTACATCTTTTATTTTTTCATCCAATTTAGCTTTATTGATTTCGTTGATAACGATATCGGAATTTGCACTAATAACAGAACTTAATTCTTGATTATTTAGTTGATTTAGCTGATTTATTTTTTGAGATTCCGTTGTTTCTAACTCTATTTCAAATTGTATGGGAACGTTTAAATTTAAAGATACTAATATCTTATTGCCTTTTGATTGATAATTGGATTTTGGTGTGGTAGACATAATAGTTGTTTTGATATTTTGTAAGATGTTTGTATATTTAAGAATATTGATTCACATCATCCGAATTGATTGATGATGTGAATTTTGAGTTAAGCACAATCAATAAAGAAATGACAGGTTATTTAATTTCCGCCGATGCCATTATATTTTCATTGTGTTCGTAGCAACTTTGAGGATAGCATTGAGGTGCTTTTGCTTTTACTTCCGGTTGTAAAACTAAATCGGGTTCAATTACAACAGGTAATGTTTGCTTCATTACGGGTACTGGATTAATGTAAACTGGAGTATCGATTGTGATGGGAACGTGTAGTTTAATAGGAACACTAAATTCACATTCGCAGTAGTTATGGTTAGAATTGTTTTCTGTGTAGCTCATTGTTTTTGATTCCTTTTAGTTGTTGTTTTGTTTTGCTTTTCGATTAGTTATAGAATTTGAAAGAATTGACTTATGCAGTTATTGAATTAATGCTTATTATCAATTCTTTCTAATCACTGTTTTAATTGCCTGCTGACAACATTTCTGGATTTGGACATGGAAGTTGTTGAGGATAGCATTGAGGTGCTTTTGCTTTTACTTCCGGTTGTAAAACTAAATCGGGTTCAATTACAACAGGTAATGTTTGCTTCATTACGGGTACTGGATTAATGTAAACTGGAGTATCGATTGTGATGGGAACGTGTAATTTAATCGGAACACTAAATTCACATTCGCAGTAGTTGTGGTTAGAATTGTTTTCTGTGTAGCTCATTGTTTTTGATTCCTTTTATTTGTTGTTTTGTTTTGTTTGTTGATTGGTTATAGAATTTGAAAGAATTGACTTATGCAGTTATTCAATTAATGCTTCTTAGCAATTCTTTCTGTGGTGTAGTAAATAACAAGAAAAGCAACTTATGCATTAAGCAAGCGTCTATAGAATCTACTTTAAATAGTGGCTTGTTAAGTTGATTTCTTGTAGCAAGTGTCATAATCTTCACCCTGAATTTGTTTACTAATTAATTCATCAACCCTCAGTGGTAGGATTACGAAAAGATTTTGGTACACAAAAGGGTACTATTTTCTCTTGTATCTATGTATTGTTTCCCTGAGATGTCTAATCAAACTAAGAAGAAAGATGCATTAATTCCAAACTTATAACCCGATTCCCTTCAACTGCTATCTTTTGAATACATCCTTGCAACAAAGCTTTTTTATCTTCTACCTGCAATCCTTGCCAAAATTCTGGATTAGAAAATGCTTGGATAATTCGCTCTTTGGCAATCAAATATTGTACGGAATCATTGCTTTGTGTTGCTAAAGCATCTGCTATCTGCATTCTCATATCTTCCTTAGCTTTTTCAATCGCTGGGTTTGATGGTAGTGCCTCAAGAGTATTTAAGGATGCTCTGAGGGTTTTTACTTTTGCTGGCTCCTCTATTATCTTTGTCTGAGGCTCCACTAATCCTGCTAAGCGCTCGGCTTCTTTAACTAAATATTCGATGACTTGTGTTTCTAAGCTATCGGAAGAAATCATCTGTTTGTTATCGCAAGCACCAGTACGATAAAAACTGCATTGATAATGATGTCTGTAAAAATTCTTTTTCTTAACTAGTTTTTTGCACTGACGACTATAAGCCGCACCGCAACGCTGGCATTTAACTAAGTTTGCGAAAGGGTTAGTATATTTTTGTTCGCTAGCCCATCGATTATTCCGATTGCCACGAATCATAGTTTTAATGCGCTCGTGTTCTTCGTAAGTAATAATTGCTTCATCCTCATGAGTTCCCCATGCAACTTCCCATTCATCAAAAGGTTTGCGATGTCCTTTGGAACTAACTATGGTGTTATATAGCGTTCCCCCCGCATATATAGGATTAACAAGAATTGAACGCAAACCAGAAACCGACCATTTTAAACTTGTGTGGGGATAGCGCAGATTTAAGGCACTGCCACGGGATTTATTAATATTTGTCAAAACAATTTCGTCTTCTTGCCCTAAAACGTTAACTTTATCGTTGCGAGATTTGGAAACAGCATTTGCTTGAATCCCGAAAATATCGTGTAGTTTTTTTACCGTTTGAGATACCGTACCCACTGCAAAAAACGTGTCGAACACCAATCTCATTAATTGCGATCGCGATAGTTCAATTTGCCCGTCAATAATACAAACGCAGGGGCTATCATCTCTAAAATATTTATCATCTTCAACCTGATATCCTAAAGGAGCATTCCAGTGAGCTTTTTTATTTGCTTTGCGAGTATCTCGTTCTTTTTTGACTCGCATTCCTAACATTTTTACTTCATATTTACTCGCTGCCAATCGTACATCAATTGTCAATTCTCCACCGATACTAGAAATATCAAAAGGCTCATCAATTGCAGTAGGCTCAATACCTTTTTTTTTCAAAGCATCCATCAATCGATAAAAAGTCATTGACGATGAAGTTAAACGATCGATTCTAATAAATAATAACTTTGAAACTTTGCCCTTCCCTAAACCATTAATATCATCAATTAACTGTAAAAGTCCCTTACGTTTATCGCTAGTGCGACTTTCCACGTCATAATACAACTTAGTTGCTCCCGCACTCCGCAAACGACGCATTTGTTTAATCAATGCTCCTTCATCGTCTGCTTGTTCGTCCGTGCTAACGCGAGCATATCCCCAAACGTCCATACAGCAAACCTTACAGCAGTTTTTC
>JBCCLY010000227.1:0-6515 GCA_039026655.1 Cyanobacteria bacterium P01_C01_bin.38
AGAAAAGTAAACCCCTTCTACGCTATCTAGATTATTTTGAGCTTCTGCTAAAGTTCCGTCGGCAACAATGGCAATTCCGAAGAGATTTCCACCTTGAATACTAATAGTTTTGCTAATAGGTTCGTCTTCGGTGTCTTCAGGAGCGCTCATTTCGGTTGAAGTAACAACTGCATTTAATGCTGCTTGCAGATAATTTTCAGCCGTAGTGGAAATTGTTTCGTTACCAACAATAATTCCACCGTCTACGTTATCAATTTCGTATAGATAAACGTTATTGTCGTATTTTGCTTCTCTTTCGATCGTAACTGTTGCCGTTACGGTTTGATTTGCGTATGCTCTAAGATCGATTAATTCTATATCGTTTCCTTCTGCATCTTTGTTGCTGATGTTTATAGGATTAATATTTTGCGAGGTTATTAGTTGAGTATCTCGGGGATTATAGCTTTCGGTATCAATGGTAAGAGGATTTTCAAATGAAGATGCTACCTGCTCCCAATCAATAAATTTAAAATTGGTGCTGGCATTTTCTAATTCTTCTTCGTCTTGTACCACAAATTGGGGGTCGTTTGCTCCGTCTTGTACAACTAATAATCCGTTGGGAAATTCCGAACCCAAACCAACGTTAATTACATCTAAACCATCGGTTTCGTTAACTCCATCGATATCGCCGTTTTCACCGATAATAAAACTACCTAAATATTCGTTTGTACCTTCTCGCTCGAATACTGCATAGCTGCTATCTCCTTGAGAAGAAGCAATTAAATAACCATTTCCTTCGTCACCGTAATATATTGATAAACCTTCGATATCGGGAACTAAAGGAGAAGTGTTGGTATCTGCGAATTGAATTTCAGGTATTTTGTCAGCTAAACCTTGAGCTACTAAACTATAAGCAGCAGCGGTGGGATGGATTCCATCCCACCAAAAATATTCGTCGGGATTGGGTACGACGGCTCCGGTTTCTGTATTCAAAGCGGGTGCATTAACATTGGTTAACCCGAAGTCATTGGGATTTGATTGAATTTGAGCTACTTCTTGGGCAACATCTAATTCAATAATATTTATTCCCAATTCATCTTCAAGTTCGTCTAATTCAGTATCAAATAAGGTGTTAAATTGTGATGATGCTGTATTTAAAGCATTGCTAATTACAGTATTTTGAGCTAAGGGAAGAACAGTACCTAAAGATATCAGGTTAGGAATTATAAAGTTTTCGGCACCAGCATCGGCTAAGGTGGTAATATTTTCTGTTAATCCTTCTAAGACGTTTTCCGGAGTGGGTATATTTTGATCTGTAGTTCCAGCGTCCGTATCAGGTAATAAGTCATTTGAACCCGCAGAGATAAAGAAAACATCGGTTGCAGCAGGGGTATTTGTCGCCAGATATAATTTAATTTGTTCGCCGACATTTGGTATAGTTCCATCTGCAAAACCCGAACCAGCTTCAGCGCCTCCAAATGCGTAATTATTTCCACCTGCGAGGGAAGGAGTGGAAGCTGAAAAACCCAATTCTTCCGCAATAAGTTCTGGTACTAATTTACCATTGGAAAAGCGTCCGTCATCATAAGGTGGAGATAGTGGTTGGCTTCCTTGAGTGGCGAGAAAGACATTACCAACATCTGCAAGACTATCGCCGAAGGTAATAAAGTCTGTAAAAGGAGTTTTCTGGAAATCGGTTTTTTCTTGGGAAGATTGCACTACAGTAAAATCACTGCCACCTTCTGGTGCTGCGGATAACTTTAATATACCTGAACCTTCTTCCATCGCTACGTAAAGAAAACCCAATTCTTGGTCTACAACTAAACCTTCAGCTTGTCCGTCTTCTGCTTCTGCATCTTCGGGTATAGGTAATTCTATAGTACGGACAACTTCAGCTTCTATCAGTTGTTCGTCAGTGGTGCCTAATTTAGAAGTTAATTCAAGTTGAGCAACTTTATTACCATCAGCTTGGGTAACAAACACATAAGATTTACCATCGTCAGGATTGGTATAAGTTGCTAAACCGTAAGCAGTTGCTTCTCCGTCGTCTTCACCAAAAATAGAAAAGTCAGGATTGTCTAATTGTGGTGTAGATAATTTCTCAAGTTGACCGTTTTCTGAAATACTAAAAATAGCTAAACTATCGTTGGCTCTATCGGAAACAACTGCCAAATCAATCGATTCCGCACCAACCATCATCGATGCCAGAGAAAAATTGTAGATAATATCGACATTGTTGTAACGCTGCTCCCCAAATGTTGTCGGTGAAATTGTCTGCTGAATTTCCCCTTGTAAATTAAAGGTTGCTAAACCCCCATCTTTCAAAGTGCCGATAACAATACTTTCACCGGAATTATCGGGATTTATCCAAATTGCAGCATCATCAGCATCACCGGGAATTGCGTTTTCAGCATTTTCAACGTTAATAAAACCGGGAGTTTCCAGTTTCGGAAGTACTGCGGGAGTGGATTCAAAATCTAAACCCAAAGCGATAAATTGAGTTGTTTGAATAGGTAAAAAATTATTATCGCTAACAACAATCAGACTTTGAGTGCCATCATCTAATTGAGGCCCCAAAGCCAAACCTTCTAAATTATCAGGAGCAATTCCCAAATCTGCAAAGTCAACCAATAGCCGCTTCTCTACCGCTGGGTCGATTTCAAAAGCCTGATTTTGTGATTCATCAAATAAATCATCTTCACCGCTAACATCCAAAGCACCTTGAGTTTGCACTTCATAAAGCTTAACTGTATTACCCTTACCAAAAGTAAACGAGCGCTCCAAAGCTAACAAAGTACCGTCATTATCAGTCGCTAATAATTCAACTAAACCGTTAGTACGAAAATCAGTTTCAGAATCGGGAGCTTCAGTAACTTCCCCAACTTCGTAAACAAACTCCCCTACAGGTTGTGCGGTTGTCAAATCGTATTTTATAATTCGCGATAAGCTTTCTCGATCAACATCCGCCGCCGCACCATCTTGAAATAAAGCATTTTCAGTCGCAGTATATAGATATCGCTGGTTGGGAGTAATCGTTAAACTTTCAAAAGCCGCATTATTACGAATTCCGCTGGTTTGATTTTCGGTAGGGTTGAATTTTTGCGGTATTGGTAATTCATCGAGTTGTTTCCCCTGTAAAGAAAACTGATTAACGAAGGGATTTATTAACTGATTGGCATCTCCTTCAGAAGAAATAAATAAATTACCGTCATTGGTTAAAGCAATACCTTCGGGATCTAAACTACCGTCAGCAAAAGGATTTCCATCTGCATTTTGTAAAGTAGTGACATCGTTAAAAGTGATATCGCCGCTATCTAATTTACCATCGCTTAAATTTATACCAAGAGTATAAAAGCGAGCATTACTACTGCGATCGTCCGAAAGTGCATAATAAGCATTTTTGCTTGCATCATAAGCAATTCCTGATAAACCACCAACTTCTGTACCATTGAAATCTAAACCAGTTTGAAAACTTGTTTCTCCTAAGAAAGAAACCTTTGTAACATTATTGCGATTTAAATTAGTCATATTTACTGAAATTAAACTTATATCTGTATATACTAAACGATGGTTAGAACTGTTGAAGGGAAAATCTCCAGTTAAGTTAAATATCTGCCATTGGGAATATTTATCCTTTATTTATCCTTTAAAAATATGAGTAATTGTATGAATATTTTTTACATCAACGGTAAAAACATTCACTTTCAATTTTCCATTAAGAGATTAACAAAAGGGTATGTAATGGTTAAATTAGTTTGTAGTTGGGACTTTAGTCCTAAATCGGGGGCTAAAGCCCTTACTACGAACTAAAAAACACAAAAACCCGGTTTGTTCAAGAAACCGGGTTTTTTATTAGGCTAAGAATTTTGGTGCGTTATGCCTACAACTTGCTATCTATCAAATTTGAATACATTATCCCCAAATTCTAATTCATAAAAGTGATTATTTTTTGTAGGAGTAATATTGTAGGATAAATAATTTTCCATAATAAATTCGCTGATGTTGCTGCCGTTGGCTTGGTTTGCTGAATCTATATTGATGGTGTTAGTGATAATAAATTCATCTAAATATTCGTTAGCAACACTGTTTGTTTGAGAAGTAGTTAAGAAGTTCTCAAAATATGAAACGAAAGAAAAAATATTAGTATTTGTACGAACTGTATTTTCAGGAATCTCGTCCATTACACCTTGAGCAACTAAATTTGAAACAGCATTTGTGGCATGAAATTCGTCCCACCAGAAATAGTTATTAGGGTTAGGTACGACAATTTCGTTATCTTCATTTAAAGCAGGTTCATCAACATTTGTTAACCCGAAAGCCTCTGGGTTTGCTCGAATCTCTACAATTTCAGTCGCAACGTCTAATTCAATAATATTTATTCCCAATTGTTCTTCAAGATTGTCTAATTGAGTATCGAGCAAACGATTAAATTCAGTTGATGCAGTATTTAAAGCGTCACTAATTCCCCCTTCTTTAGCATATGGAGTTGCACCCAATAGCGCAATATTAGGAATAATAAAGTTTTCAGCACCAGCATCCGCTAAAGTGGTGATATTTTCGGTTAATCCTTCTAACACTGTTGCAGGTGTAGGAATATTATCCGGTATTATTTCTTCATCTATATCGGGGAAGAAATTATTTGAACCAGCACTGATAAAGAAAACATCACCTTCGGCAGGTGTATCTATATCTAAATATGCTGTAATTTGTTCGCCAACATTAGGTAAACCTTCATCGGAAAAACCAGAACCTGTTTCTGCTGTTCCAAATGCGTAGTTATCTCCACCAGCTAAGGAAGGAGTAGAAGCAGATAAACCTAATTCTTTAGCAATGATTTCTGGTACTAATTCACCATTGGAAAAGCGTCCATCTGCATAAGGTGGAGATTCTGGATTAGTTGAACGGTTAGTAATATAGAAATTACCAACATCTGCAAGACTATCACCAAATGTAATAAAGCTGGTAAATGAGGTTTTAGCAGCTTGAGGGCTGATTTCGTTGAGAAGAGAACTGTTTGTGATGCTAATCATGATTTTGGTTAATCATCCGATTGATAAGCTGTTGTGCATTTAAATCTTGTATTTGTACGGGCAAGGATGCTCATACCACAAGAAAATATAAGCGACAAAAATAGTAGGGGCAAAGTCTTTAATTAAGCTCAATTAAAGCTATAAATCAGTAATTAATGATACGTATTGATATTTTTATTAAATATCTTTTCACATTTTTAAACGATACAATAGTTTGTAGGTTGGGTTAGACGCTTGCAGTAATTTTGATGGTTATTGAAAGTTTCATCAATGCGTCGTAACCCAACATTTTTGGTTTAGTTTATACAGTTAAATATACAGCATATTTCATTTTTATGAAGTACATTCGGACGGGCAGGGATGCTCATCCCACAAGACTTTTGCGTCTAGTGGTCTAGTGGTCTGTCCAGTTAATCTTGATGGGTATTTTCATGTTTGTAGTTGGCGATTTATCGCTCCGGGGGACTAAAAGTCCCAACTACGAACGTAGAAGTACCCATCAAAACTAACGGGACAGACCACAATTTTCTATAAAAATAATTTTATAATATGTAGTTTATACAACAAATTAATACTGTAATTTTTACGATAAAAAGTTAAAATGCTTAAGAACAAAAACAAGAAAAAATTGTATTTAATTACACTATTATTTGAATATTAGCAATTTTAAATTCGACATCATTCATTAATGACTCGATTAGAACAGTTAATTTCAATACTCTTAATATCTATGAACATTCAACTAAACCATTCTCAACGAAAATTTATATTTATACTAAGCATTACAGCAATTTACATTGCATTAATCTTCTACCTTGATTTTCTGCACGGTAATTACTGGCATGATGAAAAAACTTTCTGGAAAACTACTTTAACCTTTAGCGATCGCCTTTTTCCCACTATTGAAGATTTGAGAGATTATACAGAATTAAATACGCCTCTACCATTTATTATTTTTGGAGCATTAGAATATCTCTTTCATCAAGGAATATTTACGGGAAGATTGCTAAACCTGATTTTGTCTTTGATTATTGTGTTTATCATTGGCTATCCCAGACAGAGTAACCGCTCCTCAGCTATTTTATGTTTGATTGGTTTATTTATGTGTCCCTATTATCTTTGGTTAAGCGGGCGCTTGTATACCGAGATGATTGCTTGCTTTTGTGTAATTATGGGTTTTGTCAGCTATGTAGGCAACCGCCATCTAATAAGCTGTATCGCCTTTATTTTGGCAATCGCATCGCGGCAGTATATGTTGGCTTTTCCAATGGCGATCGCAACTTATGAATTTATGATTGCGATTAAGAATACCAGGGATTTTAGTAGGATTACTTCTTTATTTAAATGGCGATGGTTAGCTCCTTTTATCGCAGCATTATCAATTTTTGTATGGATTTATTTGTTTCAAGGATTAGCACCTCAAACAGCTTTTGAAGTTCGGCTTGCCCCCGAAGTTCAAAGAAGTACTTGGGCTTTGACACCTGGTGGTGCAATGAATTTTTTAAG
>JBCCLY010000228.1:0-6515 GCA_039026655.1 Cyanobacteria bacterium P01_C01_bin.38
GAATTACGTCAGTGGATAGCTATTATTACTGGTTTAATGTTGATTTTATTCGGACTTAGACAAATTAATCCGAACTTTTTACCCAAAATTCCCTTTTTGCACCCGTTATTACAAGGTGGTTTGCACAATCGCTTGAATGCGGGAATGTCAAAATTATCATTGCAAAACTCTTGGTATACACCAGCGCTCTTAGGGATGACTTGGGGTTTAATGCCTTGTGGCTTCTTGTATACTGCTCAAATCAAAGCTGCTCAAACGGGAAATATGTGGATGGGTGCAGCTACAATGCTAGCTTTTGGATTGGGAACTTTTCCGATGATGTTGGGTGTGGGAGTTTCTGCGTCTTTAGTTAGTCAAGATAAACGTTCCCAATTATTTCGCTTGGGTGGTTGGGTTACTTTGGCAATAGGCATAATTACCTTGCTGCGAACTGGCGACACAATGGTAGACTACACCGGACACGCTGGTTTGATACTACTGATGTTAGCTTTGATAGCTCGTCCCATCAGCGGTTTATGGGCGGCACCGATGCGCTATCGTCGTGCTTTAGGAGTTGGTGCTTTCGTCGTTTCAGCTGCCCACACCGCTCATATGATGGAGCATTCATTAGGATGGAAGCTTAATAGTTTTTTATTTTTACCATCAGAATTTCAACTAGGCATGACTTTTGGTGCAGTAGCCTTAATTTTAATGGCTCCTGCTGCTTTCACCAGCTTTGATTCCTTACAAAAGTCTTTAGGAAAATATTGGCGGTTAATTCATTTATTAAGCGTTCCAGCTTTAATATTAAGTGCAATTCATGCCTTAATTATTGGTTCTAACTATCTTGGTTCCGTACAATCAACTTTGCTAAGTAAAATAGCTCCAGCGGTTTTAGCAATAGTCACTCTCGGAGTATTATTACTTAGAACCCGTATTTTTTGGTCAGCATTAGGTTTGCAAAGATTTTATGTCCCCAGCAAGTAATCAGTTATCAATTATCAATGATCAATTAGTCAGTTATCAGTTATCAATGATCAATTATCAGTTACCCAAAAAATCAGTAGTGCGAGCAAGATGCTCGCTCGTCAAGGTAGCTAGCGAGCAAGATGCTCGCACTACTTATAACTTTATTATTGACACTCTCCCATCTGGAAGATGGGAGATTCTTCCAAGCTTAGACAGCATAGCTTGAAATATCCTCTTATAGCTGCCGGGTTCCCAGGCTCACCCCGTTAGCCTACATGGGCGGAGTGATATTTCCTTTCAACTCGCCGATTCGAGATTTGGGCGTATACTTTCTCCGAGTCCCGGAGTAGGTTTTAACGTCTTATACTGACCCTAAAATAGTACCATCTACTGGGGCATAAATGCCCTATCTCGCTCTACATCTCCCACTTAAAAGATGGGAGTTTTGAGCCTCGACTAGCTTCTATAACTCCCAACTCCCAACTCCTAACTCCTAACTCCTAACTCATAACTCCTAACTCCTAACTCCTAACTCCCAACTTTCAAACCATGTCCCAATTTAATCTTTCATCGTTACTAATCCGAAAGGCTTCCGCACACAAGATAGAAACTGCTGAAGATGTGGGGGCTACTATGCATATCGAACCAAACGATACACCCCGCGCTGGTGAGGCTGCACAAACTTGGTTTGCTTTAACTCGTAAGGGAGGTAAGATTATTCCTCTTACAGAGTGCGATTGTAGCTTGAGTGTTTACAGCGAACCTCGTACAGCAGAAGCAAAACCTATTGCTCAACCGAGTTTACAACCTATATCAGCCGAACGCTATCAAGGTATTCCGGGAACAGAAATTACATTCCCGAAACCCGGTGCTTATCAATTAGAACTTTCCGGTAAACCCGCAAATGATGATAGCTTCAAACCATTTGAATTAACATTTGATGTTACTGTAGCTGCTGGAACTAACAAAGCTGCGACAAATCAACAAGAAACACAAACTGCACAAGAAGTACAAAATGTCAATCTAAATCAAACCGAAGAAGCATCTTTTCCCTTACCAATTTGGGCTATAGGTTTGGGAATTGTCGTACTTATAGGTGGAATTTTTGCTGTAGTGCGAAGAGGTTAATTTGGTAGTTGGTAGTTGGTAGTTGGTAGTTGGGAATGGGGGATTGGGCATTGGGGATTGGGCATTGGTAATTGGTAGTTGGGATTTATTCGAGAAGCTCTGGGAATATTTAAGGAAATTAGAAATTCTTGGGATTTATTCTCTACATTCAAAAGTAGTGCTACCAAAATGGTTCTTAGAAAACACAATTAAGAAGTTACGTACATAACGAAATATATTCCAATCCCCCATGCCCCATGCCCCATGCCCTATTACCCATTACCCATTACCCATTACCCATTACCTATTTTTTAACTTCCGTGTCGTTTCTGATGCCATTCCCAGGCATGAGTCATGATATCTTTGATAGATGTATATTGTGGTTGCCAGCCTAGTATTTTTCTAGCTTTTTCGGCACTTCCTATGAGGGCTGGGGGATCTCCTGGACGGCGATCGCACTCTACTGCTTTAATATCTTTACCAGTTACAAGTTTTGCTGCTTCAATTATTTCTTTGACGGAAAATCCGTTACCGTTACCTAAGTTAAAGAAGGTGCTATCACCACCTTTGAGCAGATATTTTAAGCCTAATACGTGAGCGTCTGCTAAGTCGCTAACGTGGATGTAATCGCGGACGCAGGTACCGTCCGAAGTGGGATAATCTGTACCGAATATCGAAATTGATTCGCGTTTTCCTAAAGCTGTTTGCAATACTAAAGGAATTAAATGAGTTTCGGGGTTATGATCTTCTCCTAATAAACCTTGCGGATCTGCACCTGCTGCATTAAAGTATCGAAAACGTACTGATTTAAAATCGTATGCTTCGCTAAAATCTGAAAGTATTCGCTCAACCATTAATTTGGTTGCACCGTAAGGATTGATCGGATTTTGGGGATGATCTTCCGGTATAGGTACTGTTTTTGGGACTCCGTATGTTGCACAAGTTGAAGAAAATACAAAATTCTTAACAGATGCAGCTAGCATTGCTTCTAATAAGGTTATTGTACCGATTACATTATTACGGTAATATTTTGCAGGGTCAGAAACTGATTCTCCTACATAAGCGTAGGCAGAAAAGTGCATTACTGCTGCGATGTTACGGGATTTAAATAACTTATCTAATAAATCGCGATCGCCAGTATCACCTTCAATCAGTTCAACTTTAAGAATTTGTTCTACTAAGTCACGGTGTCCATAAACTAAATTATCAAGTATCAAAACTTCATAACCAGCTTTTTTCAAAGCTAATACGGTGTGCGAGCCAATATATCCGGCTCCACCGGTAACTAAAATAGTAATTTGTTCGGAAGACATAAAATTTCCCTTGAATTTGACAATTACATCATTAACTTAATTCACTTAAGCGAGATTACTTATCCTCTAGATTACAAATACTAAACATTATTGATAGAAATTGCACTAAAATCACTACGAAGGTAGTTTTGGTGTGTAGGGTATAACGTATTTGAAGTCAAGCAATGGTACTACTACCATTTGACAGTAAAATACAATTGCCCTGAACTATATAGGATTGAGAGTACATAAACATTTGAGAGTAAATTTATGTTTGAACTTCTAAGCCGAGTACTTCTATGGCTACTTATAGGTACTATTGTATTTAGCCTATTTCAGAAATTCTACCCAACAGGAAACTTTGTCGGACGATTGGTAGTAGTAGTTTTTCTGATTATCTTGTTGTTGTCCTTTGTTAATCCGAATGAACCAGCGATTGCTTCTTTATGGAGAGTAGTATCGTTTCCTTTAAAACCTCTAGGAGCATCAATTTTACTGTTGACTTTTGCCGCTCAACGAATTAAGGGAGGAGCAATAGACAAGCCGGGAGGATTTTTAGTTGGTTGGGCACTGACGATTTTATTAATAGCGAGTACACCAGCGGTTGCCTATTTCTTGGTTCAATCACCTGCAGCAGCAGGGGTAGCTGCTCCTGATGTAGCTTTAGTTCAACCGAAATCTGCAACCCTTGTCGCTTCTGTCAATAAAACAAATGTAGCGAATATGTCAGGTATTGTTAGCGATACTATTGCACCCCAACTAAATGCAAGTCAGACAGCAGTAGCATTAAATCCTGCCAATACAAATATCCCGTCTTATCTTTTACAAACACCACAAGACATTCGTCGTCGGGGCTTACGTTTAGAAGACTTTGTACCGAATGCAACAACCTTGGCAACAACCACCAGAGAATGGGAAAGATACTTAGATCAAGTAAATCGTTTCTTGCGTCCTCGATAGAACTATCTACATAGCAAAAAAATATACTAGGGTGTGGTATGGTGCCGCAGCCTAGTTTTTGTTTGTAGTTATGGGTTGGGCTGAACACAGAGAAACCCAACACCTGTTAACAATTATTAAATATCAATTACCAGTTACCCGTGTTGGGTTGCTACAACTTCGGAGCGATAAATCGCCTACTACAAACGACGCTAAGATGAATAATTATTCGTTAATAATTGATAATTGTTCATTGATAACTGATAATTGATATTTGGTAACTAATTGCTCGAATGTCAAAATCACGACGCTTTGTCAAACTTCTAGCTTATGTGCGCCCTCATTGGCGAGCAACAACTCTAGGGATTATCGCTTTATTAATTGTTAATGGCTTGGGGGCTTATATACCTTTATTAATTAGAGATTGCGTTGATAAACTTTCGGGAAACTTTGATTATGGACAATTAATTCGCGATTCCATAATTATTGTTGCACTGAGTTCTTCAATGTGGTTGATAAGGATGGCTTCTCGTGTCTGGATTTTCGGTGTGGGAAGACAGGTGGAATTTGACCTTAAACAGCAAATTTTTGAACATTTATTGAAGTTGGAGCCTTCTTATTTTGCTACTAATACAGCCGGAGATTTAATTAGTCGCGCTACGAGTGACGTTGATAATATTCGACGGTTATTAGGGTTTGTGGTGTTGAGCTTTGCAAATACTATATTTGCTTATGCGCTGACTTTACCGATAATGTTTTCTCTTAATCTGGAGTTAGCCGGATTAGCATTAATACCTTATCCGATCATGTTCTTTATGGTGTTGCTATTTAGCGAGCGTCTTCGCAATCAGCAAACGAAGGTACAAGAAAATCTTTCAAATATTAGTAACCTGATTCAAGAAGATATAAGCGGTATTTCCTTAATAAAAATTTACGCTCAAGAAGATAACGAACGTCGCGCTTTTGCTAAACAAAATCACAAGCTGTTAAAGGCTAACTTGAAATTAGCGCAAATTAGAAATACCTTGTTTCCTTTGATTGGTGGATTGGCTAATATCAGTACTTTGATAATTATCTGGATAGGAGCAAGTAGAATCGGTTCTAGTATCGATGTGGGTGATTTTGTAGCTTTGTTACTATATATTGAACGCTTAATATTTCCTACAGCTTTACTGGGATTTACTATTACTGCTTATCAACGTGGTGAAGTTAGCGTTGATAGAGTTGAATCAATTTTCAGCGTCCAACCGAAAATACAAGATTATAGTAATGCCATTCAACTGTCACGGGAAAAAATCAAAGGGGAATTAACCGCCAAAAACCTTACATTTACTTATCCAGGAGCGGAAACTCCGGCGCTAGATAACATTAATTTTAATATTGCCCCTGGAGAAACAATCGCTATAGTAGGCGCTATCGGTAGTGGTAAATCTACCTTAGCTAATTGTTTGCCGCGTTTATTAGATATTGATAAAGGAGAATTATTTTTAGATGGGATTGATATTACTGAAATTGCTTTAACAGACTTACGGGATGCAATTGCTTACGTTCCCCAAGACAGCTTTCTTTTTAGTACTACAATTCAGAATAATATCCGTTATGGCGATCCTTTAGCAGAACAACAAGAAGTTGAGACTGCTGCCGAATTATCGCAAATTAGCTCGGAAATAGCCAATTTTCCGCAACAATATAATACTTTAGTTGGCGAACGCGGAATTACACTTTCTGGCGGTCAAAGACAGCGTACAGCTTTAGCTAGAGCCATGTTGGTAAATGCTCCGGTACTTATTTTAGACGATGCACTTTCGAGCGTTGATAATCAAACAGCTACACAAATCTTAAAAAATCTTTCTAGCGGTACCAAGCGTAAAACAGTTGTTTTTATAACCCATCAATTATCTGCTGCTGCCGCCGCCGACCGAATTCTCGTCATGGAAAAAGGTAAAATCGTTCAAACTGGAACTCAAACAGAACTTTTACAACAACCCGGACTTTATAGAGATTTATGGAGCCAGCATCAGGTTGAAGAATTACTGCATTAGATGTTAGTTGTTAGTTGATAGTTGATAGTTGGTAGTTGGTAGTTGGTAGTTGGTAGTTGGTAGTTGGTAGTTGGTAGTTGGCGATTTATCGCTCTACGGGACTACAAGTCCCAACTACGAACCCATGAAAAATGATAGGTTTGTAGTTGGCAATTTATCGCTCTACGGGACTACAAGTCCCAACTAC
>JBCCLY010000229.1:0-6511 GCA_039026655.1 Cyanobacteria bacterium P01_C01_bin.38
GGAGTTAGGAGTTAGGAGTTAGGAGTTAGGAGTTAGGAGTTAGGAGTTAGGAGTTAGGAGTTAAACGATTTTGGATTTTAGATTAAAAGATAAGAAATTATTAAAACTGGAAGTTATTTGCTAAAAATTTATCAATGCCCAACTACCAACTACCAACTACCAACTACCAACTACCAACTACCAACTACCAACTACCAACTACCAACTACCAACTACCAACTACCAATTCCCACCTAATAACTGGTCATGATAATCTGTTTTTCTGAGTGCAACAAGCGTTATGAACTACCAAGAACAAAGTCAACGTGCGATAAATGGATTTGAGGGATTCTTACATACTCCTCTTGAAACTTTATTGCAGCAGCACCTAAATAAAAATCCTGCTGGAGAAATAATCGAGCTATTTAAAGATGTGGCTACAAATGTACCGGCTTATAAAGCTTTTTTGACTCAACAGCAAATAAATCCCGATAATATTCAAAATTTCGAGGATTTTCAAAAATTACCAACCCTTACTAAAGATAATTATCTAAAGTGTTATTCTCTAGCTGATTTCTGCCGTCATGGAAAAATAGAAAGCTGCGATATGATAGCGGCTTCATCTGGCTCTACTGGTAAACCTACTTTCTGGCTGCGCTTTTTTACGGATGAGTTGGCGATCGCCACCCGATTTGAACAAATATTTTACGATAGTTTTTTTGCGGATACCAAACCGACTTTAGCTGTGATTTGCTTTGCTTTGGGAACTTGGGTAGGGGGAATGTTTACGACTAGTTGCTGTCGCTATCTTTCTAGTAAGGGCTATCCCGTTACCGTCATCTCTCCAGGTACGAATAAAGCCGAAATTTTACGGGTATTGGAAGAATTAAGTCCTAATTTTGAGCAAACTGTTTTGTTAGGATACCCACCTTTTCTTAAAGATGTAATTGATACTGCTATTTCTCAGGGTATGGAATTAAAGCCATATAATCTCAAATTTGTGATGGCTGGAGAAGTATTTAGTGAGGAATGGCGAAATTTAGTTGGAGAAAGAGTTGGTTCCCAAAATCCCTGTTATGATTTTGCATCGCTTTACGGTACGGCTGATGCCGGAGTTTTAGGTAATGAAACGCCGTTGAGTATCTGCATTCGTCAGTTTTTGGCAGAAAATCCTCAAGCTGCACGTAATTTATTTGGAGAATCCCGTTTACCAACTTTAGTTCAGTATGACCCATTAAATCGCTTTTTTGAAGTCATAGTTGAGGGAGTAGAAAGTAGAAAGCAGGCAGCAGAAACAGAAGGGATACAAAGAGGTACGCTGTTATTTTCTGGAGATAACGGAATCCCCTTGATTCGCTACAATATTTTAGATAACGGGGGAATTATTACTTATGATGCAATGCTTCAGTTTTTATCCGAGCATGGATTCAATCCTGTAGAAGCATTATCAAATAAAATATCAAACCAAAGAGGGATTCGTAATTTACCTTTCGTTTTCGTTTTTGGGCGTTCTAATTTTACAATCTCCTACTTTGGCGCAAATATCTACCCAGAAAATATCAAAGTTGGTTTAGAGCAACCTGTTATCAGAGATTGGGTAACGGGTAAATTTGTAATGCAAATACTAGAAGGTGCAGATAAAAACAATTTCTTATCTATAGTCGTAGAATTAGCACCTGAAATTGAAGCAAGCGTTGAGAAAAAACAAGCTGTAGCGGATTCTATTTTGACTCAACTTAAAAGACTTAATAGCGAATTTGCAAATTATGTACCTTCGGAATATCAAACACCTCAAGTAAGATTATTACCAATGGGAGAGCCGGAGTATTTTCCCCAAGGAGTCAAGCATCGTTATACGCGAAATTAGGTAATGGGTAATGGGTAGTGGGTAGTGGGTAACAGGTGAAAATCCTACTTTGTTAGCATTCATACGGCTAGCGGCTAGTTTCTAGCGTAGCGTACCGTAGCTATTGCTTACTGACGTATCCCAATCACCAATTACCCTTCGGGTATCTCCCTCCGGGAGACGCTCCGCTAACACCATTTGCTACGTACTGCGGGAACCTCCCTCCGGGTATCTCCCTCCGGGAGACGCTCCGCGAACGCTAGTTTTGGGGACGGAAACCGACACCCCAAACTAGACTCACCGCAACGCAGTGGTTCACCAACTACCAACTACCAACTACCAACTACCAAATTTTACAAATCAGGAGGCAAAATCACGTTGTCGATAACGTGAATTATTCCGTTGCTAGCTCTGACATCAGGCTGTACTACAGTAGCATCGTTAACCTGTACGCCCGTAGCTGCGTCAACTTTAACGCTAATTGGGCCACCTTCGACACTTTTGACTTCACCCGATTGTAAATCAGTGGAAAGCACTCGATCTGGTATTACGTGATAAGTCAGAATCTTGACTAATACTTCTTTGTTTTCTGGCTTTAATAAGTCTTGTACGGCATCTTGTGGTAACTTGGCAAATGCCGCATCGCTAGGTGCGAGAACAGTAAAAGGACCATTACCCTTCAAAGTATCTTCTAATCCTGCTGCCCTCAAAGCCTTAGCCAGCATTGTAAAGGAAGGATTTGAATCTACTACACCAATAATATCCTGGCTCTCTGTTCCCGCTGATGGTTCGGTTGTTTCCGTTTCTGCACCTGGTGGAGTTACTGGAGGTGCAGTGGGAACTTCTGTTCCTGGTAGCGGAGGTACGGTACTCGGAACTCTAGTAGGGGGTACTGGCGCTGGTGCCGTTGTTGGTGGTAAGGGTGCGGGTGAAGTAGTTGATGGTATATTATTTCCACAAGCCGCACGGTTGTAAGGACACTCATCCAAAATACTTGGTCTGGGATTAAGCACTCCACCTTGTGCTAACAAAGTTTTATTTGGTTTGTCGCTTGCCTTTATTCCTGTAACGGATAGGTTAGTATTACTACTTACAGTCACCGTCTGACTGCGTTTGTAAGAAGCTTCTGTAAAAACACTGGGGTTTGGATTAAGCGCATTGTTCGCTTTTACTGGCAATCCTATTAGTAAGCTGATGCCAGTCACTCCCACAATGCCAGTTAATTTGGTCAACAAATTGCTGTTGTATACCTTCATATCTATTTTATCTGGCTTTTATTCCACACTTTACATTAAAAACTTATACCATTTTCTTAGGGCAAAAATCTAACTCGTAGAGTCAAATTTTGATTGCTTTTTGGTAATATTGGTGATACCCTATCTATCGAAAGAACATTTAATCAATTTTATTAATAGCGGTATCAAGATTATTTAATAAGAATGACTCTCAATTCAAGCTCCTAGTTCCGTGGTGAATACCTGTATTTATTGTAGCATAAAGAATAATGCTATAGATTTTTTTCATAGACTCATACTTGTGCTTAGTTAAATCTAAATAAGTTATAATTATTTAATTTTCTGCAATAGCAAAGTTTTTATTTGTAGAAGGATATTAGATAAACAAATGTGATAAAAACAGTCTAAATTGTTGCATCGCAAGCATTTTTGTTTGATATGGCTCCACATTTGCTCGGTTCGGGCGTTGTTAATAAAATAATTAACTATTTTAAGGAAATAATTTTATAATTAAGCACAATTAAGTCAATTTTGCTTAATTATGTGCGTACAAATGGTTCGGCTTAACAATAAGATTATCTGCTTAATTGAAGTATTCTAAAAATCATCGCTCTACAGACATAATCCATAAGTTATAAAATTCTTTACTCACAACTTGAAAATATTATTAACAAAAATAAAGTTGTAGAATTTATGAGTCAACATAGGTCAATAAATCACCAGTAAGCTATTTATGTTAGAACTGTACCAATTTGAACTTTCTCAATACTCAGAAAAAGTGCGTTTGATTCTAGATTATAAAGGTCTAGAATACCGCAAAATAGAGGTAACACCAGGAATCGGACAGGTTGAATTATTTCAAAAAACAGGGCAGCGTCAAGTACCAGTACTCAAAGATGGCAATAAGTATATTGCGGATTCTACTGAAATTGCCAAGTATATAGATGCACAGTATCCCGAACGACCTTTGATACCGCAAGACCCCAAAACTCGGGGATTATGCTTAATGATGGAAGAATGGGCAGATGAATCCATTGGAACTAAAAGTAGAAAAGCTTTATTCTCTGCAATCAGTAAAGACCAATATTTCCGCAAATCTCTGCTACCTAATTCAGCACCAGATGCACTGAAAACCCTTATAGAAGGAGTACCAGGTGATGTATTAAAAGTGTTGGGTGTTGGAGTCGGTTACAGCCCCGATGCAGTAAAAGATGCGATGAGAGATTTGCAGCAAGATTTAGAAGCTTTAACCCTGATATTAGAAAGTAGTCCTTATTTATTAGGAGATGAACCCTGTTTAGCCGATTTTGCGGTAGCAGGTTTATCTGTATTATTAAAATTCCCAGATGGTGATTATCTAGATTTACCATCCACTATTAAAGGTAAAGGAGTACCCGGTTTAGCAGACAATCCGATTTATCAACCATTTTTTGACTGGCGCGATAGAATTTACGTCCAATTCCGCAAACCCATAATTGGTACTATCAACAACCCTAGTGCGCCGACATCGATTCAGATTGATTAAGTGATGGGAATGGGGAATGGGCATTGGGCATGGGGCATGGGGCATGGGGCATGGGGCATGGAATAAACATGGGGAATGGGGAATGGGCATGGGGCATGGGGCATGGGGCATGGAATATGGAATAAACAATATTTAATAATTCATGATTGTAGGAGACAGAAATTTTTTAACTCCTATCTGTTCGCTTTTCCTCCGTCTAATTATCAATTTGTTGATTAATTCTTAATTGATAATTGATAATTCCTCAATCCCCTATGCCCTATGCCCAATCCCCCATGCCCTATGCCCAATCCCCTATTCCCAATTTTTTATTAAATTTTGTTCACATATTTGTTTGTTTTTGTTCGCATAACTTATACAGTGCAATTAAAATTCTTTTAATAAGACTGAATGAAGTTATGCGTTGATTTATATGGATTCTATTAGCAGACAACCATTAGGTTCGGTTATTCAAGGTTCTTTAACTGGGGGATTGGAAGTTAGACTGCATCCCGATATTTTAGTTGAAGATATGCGGGTGGGTAAGTTTTTGGTTGTTCAAGGTGTGCGATCGCGATTTTTCTGTATGCTAACTGATGTGGCTTTGGGAATCGCTAACCAAAGGATTGTGGCTTATCCTCCGAGTTGGGAAGATACTTTTATGCGCGATATTTTGGCAGGAAGCGGTACTTACGGTACTATCAATCTCGCGCCGATGTTGATGTTTACCCCCGAATCGAATGAATCGGATGTGAATATAGATGGCAAGTCTGCAAAATTGAAAGAAGCTGTAAATACTAGTTTGGCATCGTTTCAAACACAAACTAGTACTACGATGGAGTTAATGCCAGTTAAAACTATTCCGACTCATTTTAGCCAAGTTTACGAAGCTTCCCAAGATGATTTTCGCCGAGTATTTGGTTGGGAAGACGATCCACACAGAAAGAATTTTTCCATTGGTAAACCTTTGGATATGGATGTACCCGTTTGCATCGATTTAAATAAGTTTGTCGAAAGAAGTAATGGCGTTTTTGGTAAATCTGGTACTGGTAAATCTTTTTTAACGCGCTTGCTTTTAGCTGGGACAATAAAGAAAGAAGCTGCGGTAAATTTAATTTTTGATATGCACTCGGAATACGGTTGGGAAGCAGTTTCCGAAGGTAAGAATTTAAGTACTGTTAAAGGTTTAAAGCAGTTATTCCCCAACAAAATAGAAGTTTACACTCTCGATCCGGAATCTACAAAACGGCGTGGAGTGCCTCACGCTCAAGACCTTTATTTAAGTTACGACCAAATTGAAGTAGAAGATATTAAGTTATGTTCTCGTGAGTTAGGACTTTCTGACGCGAGTATTGATAATGCCAATATTCTTCATGCCGAATTTGGTAAATCTTGGATTGTTCAACTTTTGAACATGACAAACGAAGAAATCAAAATGTTTTGCGAAGAAAAGCGGGGACACCAAGGTTCAATCACTGCTTTACAGCGCAAATTGTTGCGGATGGACAATATGAAGTATATGCGTGCAGCTTGCCCCCACAACTATATTAATCAAATCATGCGTTCCCTTGAAGTTGGGAAAAATGTTGTAGTAGAATTCGGTTCTCAATCGGATATGCTTTCTTATATGTTGGTGACAAACATGATTACTCGCCGCATTCACCAACAATATGTTCGTAAAGCAGAAAAATTTCTGCAAACCAAAAATCCCCTCGATAAACCATTACAGTTAATGATTACAATTGAGGAAGCACACCGTTTCCTTGATTCAGCGATAGTACAAAGTACGATTTTTGGTACAATCGCTCGCGAAATGCGGAAATATTTCGTAACTTTATTAGTAGTAGACCAAAGACCTTCAGGGATAGATAATGAAGTTATGTCCCAAGTTGGTACCCGCATCACAGCCTTACTCAACGACGAAAAAGACATCGACGCAATTTTTAC
>JBCCLY010000230.1:0-6504 GCA_039026655.1 Cyanobacteria bacterium P01_C01_bin.38
GGATTTTCGGCGTAAACCGTTTGATATTGCTGGCTTTCGGCTTCACTAGCTGTAATGTAAGGCGGTAAAGGTACTTCACCAAATACTTCTAATAACTGTATCAATGACATTCCCGGAGGTACATCAAATTGCAATAACCTTCCTCCGGTAGCTTCGTCTGTCTCTAAAACCGTAGCGACTAATTCCTTAACAGGATGTATATCTTCCTTAGCTTCAAAAATTATCTCGCTACCCTTTTTAAACCGCTTTCCCGGTTTCACCAAAGCCAACCAACAATTCTGCTGCTTTTCTTCCAATAATAAAACTTCTACCTGTGCCCCCGTAGATTTACGCCCGTAAAGTCTCGCCGGTATGACTTTTGTATCATTCATCACTAATAAATCTCCCGGATGAAGAATCACGGATAAATCTCTAAAAACGCGATGTAATGGTATCTTATTTATACCAGTATCTAGAGAATTTACTACCAACAATCGCGAACTATCTCTGGGAACGGCAGGGTTTTGAGCAATCAGTTCGGGAGGCAATTCGTAGTCATATCCATCTAGAGAACGGTCTAAATTGATGTCTGTATTATCTTGATTTGAAGAGTAAGAGCTGCACTCAGAGTCAGTTTGCGAGTTGGAAGAATTAGAATTTCCGATGTCCGGTATTTGCTGCATTCCCATGATTGGTTTGATAATTAAAAAAATATCGATTATAGTTTATTAAAGAAATCAAAGCTATTAACCTTAAGTAAGATTGAGCATATTGCATCAGTGCAAAAATTAAGTAATACGCAAAACATACAATAAAAATTGGGTAAACCTCCCCATCAAAAAACGGGGGCTTTTACCCTACCGAATGCATGGGTCTATATATCAATAATAGAGATGTAGAATTGGCTTTGATCCCAAGCAACAACATGGAATATTTGTATTACCTGGCAAATGCCAGTTTAACTTTAAGGGTAGTTCAATATTTGCATGGTAGACCCCGAATACCAGTTTCCTTCATTACCGTAATTCATCAGATAGATGGTTGGGTAGTTAGAGTTAAACTCGATTATCCGATAAGTAAAAATGAAGATGGGGATATCCGTGCTTTCTTGAACGAACTCGGAATCCGCTACGAGCCTCCAATGCGCGTACAAATGGCACTATGGAGTTTAGAAGCGCAACAGAATCCGGTTGAGGTTATGCGTCGCTATCAAGTGGCTATTGTTTCTCACGGCAGCCCTGACAAAGAAGAAATTGAAGCATTCCGTCAACAATTCGTTAGAGGATTGGGCTACTGTCCGGAAACCCTTGCATGATAATTACTATACCTTGCTATGACAATTGAATAGTTATTAATTGATAGTCAGTAATTAATGTTTTTATTTATCACTAATATTGCTAGTTGTCAATTAAATATTCAAATGCTGCTCGAATGTATTCTTCTAATGCTAAATAGTATCCTGATGCTGATAAACGAGCTATTGCATTTGTCTTAACGATTTTTCTCTGACAGCAAACAATAGCTACATCAAATCGACAAGGATAGTCCGCTTTTTCAGGATATTTTGCTAGAAACATCGCAGCAGTGCGACAAATTTTAACTTGCTTTGGAAGAGCGATCGCCATTCTTCCACCAGCATCCCAACTACCCACAGAGCGGGTTTTGACTTCCACGAATACTAGTATCATCGTGCCCGAATCATCTTCTCTTTGGGCAATAATATCAATTTCTCCCCAACGACAGTGCCAGCGACGATGTAAAATTAACCAACCAGTAGATTCCAGCCATTGGGTTACTAAATCTTCACCTAAAGTACCGATATCGGGATAATCTGAGGAAGGATGGTTTGCCATGAGCAGTTAAGTTATCATGATTTTTATTAAAGGCAATTGGGTAATCGTAACTATAGTTAGTTTATTGTTTTGGGGAATGATTTGTATGCCATCAAGTCTAACTCCCCAAGCTCTTGCCCTGGATTACAACAAAGAAATATTAATCGAAGCAGATTTCTCCAATCAAGATTTAACCGATTCGAGTTTTACCAAAGCGAATCTTCGCGACAGCAACTTTAGTAATTCTAATTTGCAAGGAGTAAGATTTTTCGCAACTAACTTAGAGTCAGCGAATTTGACAAATGCAAATCTCAGATTTGCCACATTAGATTCTGCACGTTTAGTCAAAGCAGATTTAACAAATGCAGTTTTAGAAGGTGCATTTGCATCTAACGCCAGATTCGACGGTGCAATCATCGACGGTGCTGATTTCACCGATGTATTGTTACGCTCTGACGAACAAGATAAATTGTGTAAATTAGCCAAAGGTACCAATCCGACAACAGGAAGAGATACCCGCGATACTTTGTATTGTAATTAAATAGGTTTTTAATTTATTTTATTTGTAGGGTGTGTTGTCGCAAAGCGCAACGCACCATTTAATTTTGCTTTACAACATAATGGTGCGTTAGCCGCGAAACAAACATCCGCACGTAATAATTGGAATTGCCGTCGCGGCATAACACACCCTACATCCCTAACTCCTAACTCCTAACTCCTAACTCCTAACTCTCAAAATTCCCCTACATTAAAACATCGCTGTTTATCTAATTCGCTGAGTCGTTGTTTTTCAGCGATAAAAGCTTGATAATAAGATTCCCATTGCTCCGGTTGAGTTTCTGAATCTGTTCTTTCCCAAAGCTCGCGGAAATGACGGTAGCGTTTTTCTCGCCATACTCTTTCCATGCCCAAAGTTGCTCTTAAAATAACTTGGGGAGTACGAATTATTTGTTTTTGAGCAGTTTCGTTTAAATAGAATAAATGCGAAATCATTGCCATTTGTTCGGGAAATTCTAAATATCTATCTTGCAAAGTAGAAATTAATTCTGCCGTTGAATTATTATCTGATATCTCTAAAATTTGCTGCCACAAAAATCTGTGGTGAGATAAACTAAACTGTAAATCTTTTGATTCTAAAGTATCGCCAATTGATTTGCGGTATTCTGGAGAATGTAAATAAATTACTAATAATAAAGATTCTGATTTTTCTAAAAGACTGTGTTCTGTTTTTGCAATTGCAGTAACTGCATTAACAGAATTATCTTCTTGATGATTATCATAGCTGTTTGAAGAGGCAGAATTATAATTTTTTTTATAGCTTTTCTTTTTATAATTTCCTCCCCACTGTTTATTAGTTGAGGGAGCAATTTGAGTTAATAAATTTTCTGCTCTTAGAGAAATCAGTTGAGCATCTCCCAAACTCAATATTTCTGCACAGTAAGAAATATAATAATTTCGCGTATCGGGATTAGCAATATTCTTTAATAACTTAACCATTTGCTGGCAGACTTTTTGAAAATCTGTAGCTTGTCTTAAGTCAGCATCTTTAGTAATTTGTTGAATTTGCCAATCCAACCATAAAGGAGCTTTTGCTAATAACTGCTGATAATCTTCTGAAGTATGATTAAATAAATACTCGTCAGCATCCTTACCATCGGGAATATTGAGAATTTTTAACTGAACTTCACCTTTATAAGCCAAATCAGCCACTTCACCAATAGCTCTTTCTGCGGCGATAGTTCCAGCCTTATCAGCATCAAAATTGAGGATTAACTGCTTAGAATCGCTGTAACGCATTGCCAAACGAACTTGTTCAATACTTAAAGCAGTACCCAAAGAAGCCACAACATTATTAATTCCCACAGCATGAAGGGCTATAACATCAAAATATCCCTCAACAACCACAGCTTGGTCAAATTGAGAAATACCATCTTTCGCTTTATTCAAACCGAATAAAGTTTTACCCTTGCTAAAAACTTCCGTTTCCGGTGAATTTAAATACTTTGGTTTATCTTCCCCTAAAGTTCTACCGCCAAAACCAATTACCTTTCCAGCAATATCGTGAATAGGAATCATTAAACGGTTGCGAAAAGCATCATAATGACCTCTACCTTCCGAACGAGGTTTAATTAAACCAGCCTTTTCTAATAACTGTACCGGATATAGTTTATCTCCCACCAAATAACTATATAAAATATCCCAACCAACAGGAGCATAACCTAATTGAAACTCCTTAATAGTTTCATCCTTTAACTTACGCTGTTGCTGAAGATATTCTAGTGCAGCTTCCCCCGAAGGCTGCCATAAAGCGTGTTGATAAAAACGCGAAGCCACTTCAAGTATTTCGTATACTTGATTGCGCTCCGATAACTTACGCTGTAACTCTTGTCGCTGCTCCGGCTCTAAAGTTTGTACTGGTACCTGATAGCGTCTAGCTAAATCTAAAACAACTTCAGCAAAAGAGCGCTTATCCAACTCCATCATGAACTTAAAAACATTTCCCCCAGCTAAACAGCCAAAACAGTGATACATCTGCTTGCTAGGGCTGACAGTAAAACTAGGAGTTTTTTCATTATGGAAAGGACATAACCCCACAAAATCCTTACCACGCTTCTTTAAAACAACCCGCTCCGAAATCACATCCACAATATCGGCTCGTTGTTTCACTTCATCTATTGTGTCTTGGTGCAAGCGAGGGATTTGCATAATCAGTTATCAGTGAACAGTGAACAGTGAACAGTTAGGAGTTAGGAGTTAGGAGTTAGGAGTTATGAGTTAATAATTATCTACCCCCTCTCCCCCCTCTTCCCCCTCTCTCAATACCCCATGCCCCATACCCCAAGCCCCATGCCCAATTAACAAATACCAAATACCAACAACCAACAACCAATTACCACACAAAACAATTTAGTTTTGATAAATATTATATGCTTGTCGCCAGCACCAAAAATGTTGTAAACAATCTTTTACGATAACTTTTATTCAGAGGAAATACTTAGTAATGGGACGTATATTTATTTCGGCGGGGCACGGAGGGAAGGAAGCTGGTGGTATCGATCCGGGTTCTATTGCTGGGGGCACAACTGAAGCTAAGGAAATGATTTTCCTCCGAGATTTAATTTTAACGGAATTAAGGGCGCGTGGGTTTGAAGTTCTTTCGGTTCCGGATTCTTTGAGTGCTAGAGCAAGTATTCAATGGATAAATTCCCGCGCTCGTCGTAATGATGTGGCTGTGGAAATTCACGCGGATTTTGCTGCTAGCCCTGCTGTAAACGGTGCTAGCGTCTACTATATTGCCAATAACGAAGTGCGTAAAGGCAATGCCGAAATGCTGTTGATGGGGCTTTTACGTAGAGTACCGCAAATAAATAGTCGGGGAGTGAAGCCGGATACATCGACTGGTATGGGGCGATTGATGTTTACTCGGGAAGTGGCGATCGCCTCTCTTTTAATGCAGGTAATTTTCTTGAGTAGCCCCGAAGATCGTAATTTATTACAAAACCGTCGTAGAGAATTTGCGGTGGGAATCGCCGATGGAATTGCAGCTTGGGCAAGGGCGATCGATCCAAATTCACCTAGCCCCAGCCCCGCCCCAACTCCTACCCCCGCACCTCAACCAACTTATCCCTCAGTAAATATCAAAATCAACGGGCAAGATTATCCAGAGCAAGGAATAGTAGTAAACGGTAATGCTTATATTCCCATAGATTTAGTAGATAGATTAAGAATTGATTTATCAAAAGCTGAGAATGTACGTCGTATTAGCTACCGCAGAATAGTTTATGTCAAAGCAATAGAATTACGAGAATTTAATGTATCAATTGGTTGGGATGCTGCCACTCGTACCGTAATTTTACGTTCAAATTTGGCAATTTGTCCCGGTCAAATTACTCAAATAATGTCTAGGGGGACAACCTCCGAAGTACAGTTACAAATATTTTTAAGAGATAACAATCAAGACGCTTTAGTTAAATTTCCAGATATACCAAAACTGTATCGAGAAGAAGCAGCAATTGAAGGAGTAAATCACGATATTGCCTTTTGTCAAATGTGTTTAGAAACCGGATTTTTACGTTTTGGTGATGATATCGCACCTCAACAAAATAACTTTGCAGGATTAGCAACTATTGGTGGAGGAAACGAAGTAGCAACTTTCCCTAGCGCTAGAGTTGGATTACGCGCTCATATCCAGCATTTGAAAGCTTATGCGAGTTTGGAACCTTTAGCGCAAGAAGTAGTAGATCCGAGATTTCGGTTTGTAACGCGGGGTATAGCGCCATTGGTGACTGACTTGTCGGGGAGATGGGAGGCAGATTTGCAGTATGGGGAGAAGATTGTGTCGTTGGTGAAGCGGCTGTATGAATCGGCAGGGTTGTTGTAAGACAGCTATAAGCAGTAGTTACAATAAGTGGTATCATAATTTGGTTGCATAGATAATTATGGAAAAAGAAGCTATAACAATCCGTTTCCCAGCTAACTTGCTTACCAAAGCTAGAAGCTTAAAGCAAGAAAGTGAATCTTTAAATGATTTAGTAGTTGTGGCGTTAGAAAGTTTTTTGCGACAGCGTAAAGCTTTAGCAGCCCATCAGAGAATCGTTGCTCGAAGTGAAGCTGTCAAAGCCAAAACTGGAGTACAGCCACCTTCTACAGATATGATTCGTAGCTTTAGAGAAGGTAAAGAACGGCGTGAGTA
>JBCCLY010000231.1:0-6488 GCA_039026655.1 Cyanobacteria bacterium P01_C01_bin.38
GATATTAGGCAAGACGGCAAGCAATTATTTCTTAAAGGTAAAATTGTTGCAACCGATCCTGAAAATGGTGTGGTATTGCGAGGTAATGAATTAGAATGGCGACCGAAAGAAGATTTAATGATTGTTCGCAATCAACTTAACGGTAGTCACAAACAGTTACAAGCAGTAGCCAAAGAAGCAAGAGTTAAAACTCGCGAACAGCGGATTGATTTTTCTGGAGGAGTTGTAGCCACATCAAACGAACCCCAACTGCAAATGCAAACCGAGCAATTAACCTGGATGATTAAACAGGAAAAATTAATTGGCGATCGCACCATGCAGATTAACCGTTTTAAGAATAATAAAGTTACCGATCGCGGTAGGGGAGATGCTGCTGAAATTTTCCTAAAAACAAAAATTGTCAATATTACAAAAAATGCCTTTGTCGAATTACTAGATCCTTTGGTGCAAATAGCTAGTAATTCTATAACTTGGAATGTTAATGCCGAGAATATTAAAACAAATGCACCAGTGAAAGTGGTGCATCGTGCTGAAAATATTACTGTAAGTGGGAATCGGGGAGAATTAAAAATACCCCAAGATACGGTTTTCGTTCAAGGAGACGTTAGAGGTATCGGACAAAAAGGGCAGTCGATTCAATCGAACAATTTAACTTGGTATTTAAACAAGCAACTAGTAGAAGCCTCTGGAGACGTAACATACGCTCAAAAAGATCCTCAATTAACTTTTAAAGGTGATAGTGCAACTGGAAATTTTAATACAGAAAATGTGGTTGTTAGAGGAGGAAGTTCTGGCAATAGGGTGATTACAGAAATTATTCCCAACTTTAACAATTGACAGTTATCAATTATCAATTATCAATTATCAATTACCAATTACCAATTCCCTATTGCCCATTGGGAGCATCCCGAATGTGTAAATTTATTTTTTCGTAGTGCGTTAGCGAAGCGTGTCCGGAGGACATACATCTTGCTCGCTAGCCAGTAATAGCGAGCAAGATGCTCGCACTACAAACTTTATTTTTGCAAAATCGGGATGCTCCCTGCCCATTCCCCATTCCCCATTCCCTACTCCCTACTCCCTACTCCCCATTCCCTAAATAATTACCAATTCCCCATTCCCCGTTCCCCGTTCCCCATTCCCCATTCCCCATTCCCTACTCCCTACTCCCTACTCCCTACTCCCTAAATTCAACTTTTATACAAAATATCATTACGATTAGCTTTACCTAATTCGGGTATGGCTTTTTCGCCTTCAGTTGGACTTACACCAGTTGAGGCGGTTGCTGGTACTTGTAATTCTTTGAGCATTTTTTGCAGTAACTTGTCTTGTTCTGAGCGGAAACCTGGAACGTAAACGCCTTTGTTGATCACTGCAAACCAAACTAAACCGCGATCTTTTGTAGGCATTACTCCAGCTAAAGCACTGACATCCCTTAAGGTACCTGTTTTAAAAGCTGTGTTTTTAGGAATGCGTCTAGCGTAAGTTGTGCCGCGATGATCTAAGCCTGAAGTGGGGAATAAGTCAGCTACCGTCAAATTATGAGGAGTTACTAAACGCTGAATTGCCATTAACATCGCAGTAGCAGCCCTGGGAGAAATGCGATTTTCTTGTCCTAATCCAGAACCGTTAATTAATTGAATTTCTTTTTGCGGTACTCTTGCGAGTTTGGCCGCAGTTGATTGAACTACGCTTGCTCCACCTACTGATTCTGCAAGCATTTCGGCCATTTCGTTATTGCTGAAAATGTTCATCTCGTTAATCAACTGTACCATCGATAACGAACGATGACGTATTAACTGAGTTTGAGAGGTTTCAACCTTGTCTTTGACTTCGACTTTTCCGGTAATTGGCACTTGAGGCTTGGGCGTACCTTTAGGCATTCGGGAATACTGAAAGGCTATACGTCTATCCCAACGAGCAGAATTGAGCGCTCTTTTGAGTGCCTGTCCTGCTAATGTGGGATTGCGCTGGAAATTCATCGCAAATTCACCAACAACAATTAAATTTCCATTGACGCGCTTTATACCCATTTTGTTGAGCATATTGCCAATAGTTATTGCTTCTTCCCAAACAAATAGAGGATCTCCACTAGCATTAACGACTAAATTTCCTTCCAATACACCGTTTTTAACAGGCCCGGTAGCACTTATCAAAGTTTCAAATTTGTGGTCGTGACCCCATTTATCAAGAGCAACAAGTGAGGTAGCAATTTTAGTTAGAGAGGCCGCAGGTAAGGGTTTTGTACCTTGATGATTAGCCATTAGCATAGCGCCTGACTGCATCCAAATACCTTGAACTTGGGTTTGTTCGGGTTTAATTAATTTTAATGCCTGTAATTCTTTGAGATATTCACGTACCGTACTAATTCTGGCTGGATTTGGATCGGGGCTGATAACTAAACCAGTACCAGCTTGCCAAGCTAACGTATCTAAAGCCTGCATTGGCTTGACTTGTACTCCTGCCATGTCCAGCCATAACGAAATCAAACCCGAACCAAACAATTCAAGCATTCTTCACTCCTATACAAGTAACTGCTACCTTTTTTTGCTGTTATATTACGCACAAAGCAAACCCATTAGCATTGAGTAATGATAACTGTTGATTATTGCTTTCGGCTATGGACGCATATAACAAAGTTATGCAATCCGCCTCAACCATTATGCTTAATTTTTCAAGTAATGGGTTTTATTATCACACTTCTGCGAGCGATCGCACCAAATTAATTGCGGAAAAAACCTTTGTGTGAACGAACGCCGGGGTTTAAGCTCTCATAAGCTACGAAATATAAATCGATAGTTCGATAAATAATATGAAGGGTTTCGGTCAAGTTGATAAAATACTCTATCGGTAATGCTTTGAGCAACATTTAGTCCTTGATTTCATAGATTTTTTAGCAAAGCAGTAGGTTCTTGAAGGGTAAGACATACGTGCTATCAAGGCTACTGTTTACCGGCGGGCAAATACTAAAAACGCCCTTTAAAAACGTATATCATGGGCGTAACTGTGAACATCTTCGGGATATTTAATAGCAAATCAGGCAAATTTGATTATTTTTTTAGTTTTGCATCAGGAATAACAATTTATTAGATATTTCAAATACAATATCAAAAAAACAAATTATTGTTAGCCTTGATTTATTATTAGGTTCTTCGGCAGCGATTATGCGCTCAGTATCGATACAAAGATTATTGCATTTTATAAATATCGTATTTTTTCTCTATTTCTTCTTGTAGGAAATACTTGTAGAAAAATTAAAAACCCTATAACAAGTCAAGTAAACAATAATACTAAAAAAATAGTTTAAAATTTCGCTATTACTTTAGTGGTTTTATAATTAATACATAGAATAGATGTATTACAAATGATATTAAGCATTTTTATCTTGCTTAAAGTAATTTATACAAATGATTTTTTAGTTTTGGTTCGGATAGATAATAATCAAATCCCATATTTAGTAGAATCTACACATCAAAATTTTCTGAAAGTAATATAACTACTGCGGGTATGCGATCGATATATTCTTACTTTTGCCTCCGGGATGGTTCATTGGTGCTTTACGCGAGGAGTGTAATGTTGTTTGGGGGCATATCCATTCACTGTTTTTTGCTCAAAACATTCGCCTGTAAAGACATGAGAGTGGAATGATAGAGGTGAATTCATGTTATGTTGAGCGAAAGTTGAAGTTGATGCCTTACTTAAAAAAGCAAGATTTGGTAGTTAAAAATCTACTGCTACTAGTAGGGGCATCTGGTAAAATTTGTAAGGTTTCTGGAAGCTCTGAGCAATGGGATCGACTGGCGTAAGAATCGCTATTGATGCAATGGGAGGAGATAATGCACCTGGCGAAATCGTGGCTGGCGCACTGCGAGCCGTCGAAGAATTAGGTGTAAAAGTATTGTTGGTAGGCTCCCCCGAAGATATTGAACGAACACTGCCATCATCAATTAAGTCAGAACAAGTTGAAATTGTCCCTGCCGAAGGCACTATCGCAATGGATGAGGAACCTTTAAGCGGCATTAGACGCAAACCGAAGGCTTCCATCAATGTGGCGATGAGCTTGGTGAAAAAAGGACAAGCTGATGCTGTAATTAGTGCCGGTCATTCCGGTGCAGCAATGGCAGCAGCTTTACTTCGTTTGGGAAGACTTCCGGGCATTGATCGTCCGGCAATTGGTGCTGTATTTCCTACTATGATGGCTAGCAAACAAGTTTTAGTACTTGATGTTGGCGCTAACGTAGACTGCCGTCCTAAATTTTTAGAGCAATTTGCTGTTTTAGGTTCGGCTTACTCTCAGTATGTTTTGGGTGTGGCAGAACCCAAAGTTGGTTTATTAAATATCGGTGAGGAAGAGTGTAAAGGTAATGATGTTGCCATACGTGCCCATCAAATGATTAGTGAAAATCCGTACATTAGCTTTGTTGGCAATGCCGAAGGGCGTGATGTACTTTCTGGTGATTTTGACGTAATTGTGTGCGATGGTTTTGTAGGCAATGTCTTATTAAAATTTGCCGAAGCAGTCGGGGAAATTTTGCTGCAAATTTTGCGCGAGGAATTACCCCAAGGCTTGCGCGGTCAAGTTGGCTGTTCTATTTTAAAACCAAACCTGAAACGAATTAAGCAGCGGGTAGACTCAGCAGAACATGGCGGTGGTTTACTTTTAGGCGTAAACGGCATATGTGTAATTGGTCACGGAAGCTCTCAAGCTCCTTCAATTTTCGGTGCAATTCGTCTAGCTAAGGAAGCTGTGGATAATCAGGTACTACAACGCATTCACACTCAAAATCTGAGCGAAAAAAGCGTTTTATGAATTAGCTGTCTTAGGTAATTAATATTGCTAGTCTATAGACAGCCAATTTTGGATTTTAGATTTACGATTTTGGATTGTTCCCATAAGTAAATTTAGGGGCTTGAAGATGCCGGGATGGGAATACTTTGTTACCCTAACGAGTCAGCAAGCTTAACATTTCTTGCTTGAAACCATTCATAATCTAATCTAAAATCTAAAATTTTTCAGTCAGTTGCTTGATACTGCCTATAGGCTAATAATCATTATCGTAGAAATTTTTTCAGTCCTTCTAGCGGATAGAATGAGTGCAAAATTTAGGAATAGCAATTACAGGAAGTGGTTCGGCTGTGCCAGGAACCTTTCTGGATAACCAGGGGCTGAGCGGGCTAGTTGAAACATCAGACGAATGGATAACCACTAGAACGGGAATTCGTCAAAGAAGATTAGCAACTGCAAATGAATCTATTACCACTATTGGTGCTGCTGCTAGTCTCAAGGCATTGGAAATGGCACAAGTTGAAGCAAAAGATTTGGACTTGATTTTGCTTGCCACTTCCACTCCCGATGATTTGTTTGGTAGTGCTAGTCAAATTCAGGCTGAATTAGGAGCCACCAAAGCAGTGGCATTTGATTTGACTGCGGCTTGTTCTGGTTTCGTATTTGGATTGGTAACTGCCGCCCAATATATAAGAACAGGTGTATTTCAAAATGTACTCTTGATTGGAGCGGATATCCTCTCTCGCTGGGTGGATTGGCAAGACAGACGCACCTGCATATTATTTGGCGATGGTGCTGGGGCTGCTATACTGCAAGCCAACAAAGAAGACCGTTTATTAGGGTTTGAAATGAAAAGTGATGGAAGCCTTAATAGCTGTCTAAATTTAGCTTATACACCGCAATCTCAAGAACTTACCAATGGTGTAAGTATCTCAAAAGGCAATTTCGGTAATGTTTCGATGAACGGTAAAGAAGTTTATCGTTTTGCCGTCAAGCGAGTACCCGAAGTTATTGATAAAGCTTTGTTTCATGCCAATTTGACTGTAGAGCAAGTGGATTGGCTGCTATTGCATCAAGCAAACCAACGCATTCTTGATGCAGTTGCCGAACGTCTTTCTATTCCACCAGAAAAAGTAATCAGCAATGTAGCTAACTACGGCAATACCTCTGCTGCTTCCATACCAATTGCATTAGATGAAGCAGTAAGAGAAGGCAAAATCAAACAACAAGATACCATCGCTACATCAGGTTTTGGGGCTGGACTAACCTGGGGTGCGGCGATTTTTCAATGGGGAAGATAAATCAAAAGTTAGGAGTTGAGAATTATGAGTTATGAGTTATGAGTTATGAGTTATGAGTTATGAGTTAATAGATTTTACTGTTAAATCAGATAAATGAGTTTTTATAGCCTTGAAACATTTATCTCGCGACCATTTTCTCTAATAATCCCGTCCGGTTCCGACTTGCGTCTATAAGTTGGAACAAATATGATTTGCTAACTCCTAACTCCTAACTCCTAACTCCTAACTCCTAACTCCTAACTCCTAACAACTAACTCCTAACTCATAACTCCTAACTCATAACTAATAACCACTAACAACTAACTAATAACTAATGGCTAAAACCGCATGGGTGTTTCCCGGACAAGGTTCCCAAAAGTTGGGAATGGGGATGGATTTACTAGAATTGTCAGAAGCGAAGC
>JBCCLY010000232.1:0-6485 GCA_039026655.1 Cyanobacteria bacterium P01_C01_bin.38
AGCAAGGGCTGAAACTACTTCTACAGAAGCATCTCAGGATAATTCTGTCGCTGATATGTCTTCAAATGTCGCCGAAGTGCCTTCTCCAGACACTGAAATGTCTCCGGATGTCGTCTTAAATGGCGCTGAAATCTTACCAACGTTAGAAAAAGTCGCGAGTTTAAAAGATAGTGACGAATTAGACTTAAAAATCAGTAGTAGAATGGCGCTACACTTAATCAACTTGACTGAGAAATCATTGCTCGCTTTGGATGATTGTTTAACTAGCCCAGATGTTCGCACCGCTGACAAAATTAAAGCCGCTGAATTAGTTGGTCAGTGGGCAGGGCTAAAAGATGGAAAAGTTTTAAAGCAAGTGCTGAGTAAATTCGATTTAGTCTCGGAAGGCGTGAACACCCAAAAGGCAACTACAACTCTTGTTCCTCAAAGTTTGGTAGTAGCTAGAGAAAGAGAAGAAGAACTTACAAGAGGTTATACCAGCAGCGTTTGTCGTGAATTCGTTCAAGATGATTATTACTTCCCATCAGTGATAGACGAAGAATTTTTTGATATCGAATTATTTTTACTAAATTTGAAATCTCAGGATATGCAAGATGACTCGCAAGGCTATGACTTTTGGGAAAAAGGAATAGCTGTTTTGTGCGATCGAGGAATGAGCGATGAATTACGCGAGCTAGGGTACAACGTTTAAATGCAATAAGTGGTGGACACGACATATCAAGAAAAGTTGATGGTGTCCACCCCCTGTAAATAAATAGATAGTACCGATGGTGGACACGGATTATCCCCATATGGCTACAGCAAGTGGTGGACACGACGTATCAAGAAAAGTTGATGGTGTCCACCCCCTGTAAATAAATAGATAGTACCGATGGTGGACACGGATTATCCCCATATGGCTACAGCAAGTAGTGGACACGACGTATCAAGAAAAATAAACACAACAATACGGCGTACCTGTCTTGTGTTTTAACAAAGCTTTTAAGGACACTAAAATATAGTGCCTATAGCAATGTGTTTTGACGGATTAAACCCGACAATATGTAAACACTAAAAGATAGTGCCTACAAAACACGTATTAGGACACCAAAGCCGAGACTATTTAATTATTAAAATCAAAGCTTACCGTTTCTTCTAATCTCCTTGGGACATCTGCTTGTTCGAGGTTTTGTGATCCCCTTTCGTCCGGACAGTTACGGACTCAAGTTTCCATCCTGTAAGCATTAGCAGGCGTTTAAACTCCTATCAGTTTTAACTTCAAACTGCAACGACAGGTTTGTAAGTCCTGCAACTTATGTCGTCGTAAGGGCGCGAGCATTCACCCTGCATAGAAAACCGCTATGACATCGGTGCTTGTCCGGTTGAACAATAGTTACCGGAAAACAATATTATTTTACTACGGAAGAGTTCCTTGTTAAAAACAGTTTTAGCAAGCAATTGCAGCTACTCTATTTTGTTGTTTAACCCAACCTGCTATTTTCGCTCTTATGTCCGCTGGAAGTAATTTAGCAGCTGCTTTTAATGCGTAATCTGGGAAGATTTGACGTAAATCTAGTAATTGGGAGCTATCACAGCTTTTCAATGTTTCACAGATGTCTTTTAAGGTATCTTCCTGTAGCCATTCATCATCGGAAGCTGCTTTTTGCTTGGAGAGTTGTCGCTTCTGTTCGAGTGCTTTTTGCTCGGATAACTTCCGCTTTTGTTCGAGTGCTTTTTGTTCGGCTTGGGTGTCGCGTTCAATCCAAGCTGAGAAAACTTCCTCCCTACCATCTGGTAACGGTATTGCTTGACCGTCAACCAAAATGATTTTGTTAGTTTTCTCATCTCGCACAAATCCAGCATGGGGAGAACCATATTTCCTTACTCGGTTCCTCCGAGTTCCAAATCTACCCAAACAAGGCATTTTGTGACCGATTAAATTTAAAAGCCTTTGAGTGCATTCAATGGGATTATCTACTGTAGAAAAGTCAACGCCTAACGCTAATTTCAAAGCATAAATATTATTACGACATTTATTGTAAATATCTTGGATTACTGGGTGATTTTTGTCAAAATTGGTATCGTTGTAGAGTCGATTAATTCCCAGAAATTCTAAAGCATCTATCTTTTTACCCAACAAGCTTTTGTTGGTATCTGGGATAAAATACTCTCCATTTCCATTACTCAAAGCAGAATTTATTATAGATTCGTCTCTAGCTTTTAAAAACTTCCTGCCCACATCAAAGTAATAATGTAATCGTATCTGTGGGTACCATCCGTCATCATCTTTTTGTACTAAATTGGGCTTAACTTCTATCCCATAAGTACGTTCTAATCTCCCTTTTCTCAACTGTAATAATTCATCATCATTACGGGATTGTTGTTTTTGCAATTTCTCGTAAGCAGTATCGTTCAAGCTTTCTGCTTGTGCAACATTCTCCCGGTATTTTTGGTATTGTTCGTCTCGGTTATTGTCAATTTCTAATTTAGTTTTTTCTGCTTGATTCTCAGATGGTAATTCTATTTTTTCGCTATCATCACTATCAATAAATTCATCCGAATTATCAATATCAATTATGATATGTCCTTCTGCTTCAAGTTCGTGTAATACTTGCTCCGAATAATTCCACTTACCTTGATTAATAATTGCTGCTAACTTAGCCCAAGTAGTTAAAGTTATTGGCTCAAAATTACCGTCTAAAGTTTCCTCAAAACCGCAATCAATTAAACGATTTCTATTAGCTTTATCTAACTTCCTTTGACTAGCAATAAGCGCTTTATGGTTAGTAGATTTATTACCAATAAAGCCTATCCCAGTTGACTTAACCCAGATATAGCGCGGTACTGGTAAGCGGTATCTTGATAAAAATTGCCGTACAGAATCGGTAGTGCTAACACCTTGAAATATTCCCCACACTCCATCAAAATGCTTTTCTTCAATGCTTACACCAGTTTCAATAGTTGGTGTGGCAATTACTAAATCAAAATTCTTGATGACTACGTTTATTTTATTCACACAGCCATAAGCAGGATGTTTTGGATTAGCTACAGTTTCCGAGTCAATTCTAAGTATTTTGAGGTTGGGTATATGCTTTTTAAAAAATGCTTCAAGTGCAATACTTCCCCATCGTGACTTTGCTTTTTGACCGGATACACAAAGTAAATGTTTTTCACCTTTATTTAACTTTTCTTTGAGTAACGTAACTAACCGTCTAGCATCTTTATCCTTAAAATTATGTACCTTCCAAGGCTGATTAAACTTGTACTCATTCTCAATGATATGAGTTTTAATTTCCCAACCGATTAACCCCTTAATAAAGTCAATCGCGATATCATTTAAATCAGCATCAGCAAGAATTATCTTCCCTCCACTTCTAATAACATTCTGTAGAAGTTCTTTGAGAGTTTTAATAATCGCTACCCTTTCTTTAACACAGGTAGTTGATGATAATAAATGCCAAATTACCTGCATTACCTCGTCAATAATGACCACGCTCTTACCCCAATATTCGGGTTTAAATCTTGCTTGGGAATTGGGGTGTAGGGAATCAATACAAAGCCCCATACCAAATAAATTTTTAGCTACGCAGTCTTTGACCTCGGTAACGTAAGGAATGCCCAACCTATCAGCGGTCTGAGTAGAAAGCTGAATTCTATGGGTAAGGAGTAGAATGCGCTTTTCGCCGCTAGAAAGCAGGGGAGCGGTAAACCAAGCCATCCAATGAGTTTTACCCGTCCCTTTGGGGCTTCTAACGCCGATTAGCTGAGCGTCCGTTGGTGGTAAGGTGTCGTTGGGGTCATCTTGGTTTAGCAAATAGCGTCGATTTAGCTTTTGAGCAACTGGGTAAGTTAGCTCTTTTAGCTGCTTGGATTCCCAATCATCAAAGCCCGAAGCGCTACGGTAGAAATTCCCAAACTGTTCTTCTGGCTCAATTCCCAGTAAAGAGGAATTGTAAAGCGCGTCATCAATCCCCTTGCCAATTTTTCTATCCCAACTAATAACCTTTGGCTGGCAGCCGAATTTTTTAAATAATTTAGCTGTTTTACCAATGGCGTTGTTTACGTCGCGTCTCGTACTCCGCTTGGAATCTTGGTCAAAACAGAAATAAATACGCCGTTCGGGACTAGCAAATATTTGTAGCTGGGGAATTAAATAAGGCATTCCTATGACTTCCCCATCATCGTTTTTGGGTCTGCGGATGCCCATTGTAATACCGGGTAGCGCTATCGCTACATAGCTACAGCTAAGAATTGCAGCCGCTTTTTTAGCCCCCTCGGTAACAATCAAAGGAACTTTGGGATTATCAATAACCCACTTCCAGAAAATCCCAGGAGAGTTTACAACGTCGCGGTAATTATCTGGTAATGCCACATCGTAACGCCGTGCAATTACTTCCCAAATATTAACGGGAATTCTTAAAGCAAAAATTTCTGTGGGAACCTTGAGGGGATGCTCGTATTTAACGTACTTGCCCTTAGATATATCAAAATGGGGATTGTCCGGTTTAAAAGTACCCCATTCGGAAATATCCCCGGTGAGGACATCAACCCCGCCACAGTACCAGCCCCCATGCTCGCAATGGGCATACCTATCTAAAGTTCCTAAGCTTACTCTCCCAGTGTTAGTTCGGGTTAGCTTATCCGAGTAAAGTAGGTAGCTTAATGGTGTTTGACCTTCAAGGGATTTAACATTTAAGTTGATGATGTCCTCACAGACACAGCTTTCAAGCCATTCTCTGTGATGAAATTCTTCAATGATTCCTCGTCCTGATGAAACGTTACATACTTGTCCCCAATCTCGTCTTTGATTACCGTCACGTAACGCCTTTGCTTCATTAATGCCTGTACTTCTTGTGGTGACATAGACACTGGTGGTTGTCCCGCTATGCGTGTCGCTTCTCGAATTATCGCTTTGTTCTTCTGCTGCTTTTTTAAGTCTTGTGACTTCTGACAAAACCCCTTCACTGTCTTCTCTCCTGAGTTTTCGTAGAATTTTAACAATTTGCTGACCTGCGGTTAGTGGCTTTTTCTCTGGCTTTTGAGCAAATCCTCTTTGGGTAGTCATCTCGCCACCTCCCCACACAAGGAGTAAAGCGCCGCGTCACATCTCGCACACCGCACAAAGCCTAAGTCGTTTTCAAAGCGAATGATTACAAGCCCGGTTTGACTCGAACAATATGGGCATGGGGGAGAAAGTTTAACCGTCGGGCCGCTAAAGGGATAGCGGATTGATTTTTTTTCTCTAGCTGCGGAATTTTGGTGTAGACTAAAGTTATCTGGAAGTTGCGAGCTGCTCTTGTGGCTCGCAGTTTTTGTATTTTTCACTGCTCAACAACTTCCCTGATTTTTCTGAGAAGTTTCGAGAGAAAATCCAACAAACCGCCAACAGTTTGTAAAAAATGTCGCGTGTTTGAGATTAAAGTTTTTCTGATTGTCTGAAGTGCAAGTTTTTTTGTAACCGAGTTACAGTAAGTCCTTTGAGTTTTTCTTAAGCCGAGTCTAAGGCTTGAATTATTTATATATTTCACAAGTTCTCCTACCAGAAGTATCTTCCGTTTAGTGAGTGGTTGATGTACCTTCTTGCTCGTCTTGTTGGTAGGAGATTTTGAGCCGACAAATCAAAAACTTAAAAAATTTTATAGCTAAGTTCTAAATGACCAAATACTAGTATCTTGATTTCCTCTCGGTGAATGATTATACAGGAATAACACTATTTTTAAATCAATATTACTCTGTATAATTATGCACATCTATGCTACTTAATTTCGCAATAATGTTCCAATATTGCACCATATATCATCTATACGGTGATACGAGAAAACAAATCCCTGATATAAAGTAAGTATGGTTTTGTTGTTGGTCTTGATTGTTTTTGGTTTTTTATCAAGCCAAGATTTGGGATTTGTTGCATTATGCGTCTGGTATTTGGTCATCTTTTATGGCTTTGTCAGTTTACAAAATCTCCTTTCAAGAGCAACCTTTTCTTAGGCAATAATCTAAAAAGTGCCAAAAATATTTGGAATTAATCAGATATAGCCTGTTACTAGTAAAACTGGTAACAGGCTTAATATTAATGTATTTAGGGCTTTTTCCGGAAGTCTGAACTACTGCACGATACATAAAAAAATACGTGCAATAGATGATAGTGTTTTTCAATACATCCTCTCTGTACAAAGCACCTGTATTAAAACAACCGCGTAAAAAGTAAGCTAAAAATAAAGTTAGCTCCGAAGAAAAACCGACAGCAAGCTCTAGCCTGCTGTCGGTTTCGTTAGTTCTGGGAAAGTAAGAATTGAAAATTGGGGTTAAATCGCCAAAAAGCAGATGATGAAAGAGTTATAATTGGTGGAAAAAACCCAAATACCGTGCTTAGCATCGCGTACAATTTTAACCTTCCGATCCGAAGGTTTGCTGTAAGTGGCTTTAAGCGATTGCTGTACATTAGGCTACGTCCTTAACCGAAACAATTCCCGTTTCACACCATTGTGCTAAAAGCCAGCGGTCAG
>JBCCLY010000233.1:0-6485 GCA_039026655.1 Cyanobacteria bacterium P01_C01_bin.38
TTGTCCACGAAAATAATGTGATTCACCGCGATATCAAGTTGCGGAATATTATGCGCCGTCGTGAAGACGGTAAAATCGTGCTGATTGATTTTGGTGCGGTGAAAGAAATTAAAGGTTTGGCAAAAAACGAACAAGGTGATGTCAATTCGACTTTAATAATCGGTACTCCCGGTTATATGCCAGACGAACAAGCTAATGGTAAACCGAGATTGTGCAGCGATGTTTATGCGGTAGGAATGCTTGGGATTCAAGCTTTAACTGGAATATCCCCCCGCGAGCTACCGTTTAACCCCAATAACGGTGAATTAATTTGGCGCGATTCGGCGAAAATAAGTGAGAGATTAGCTGAAATTTTGACGGGCATGGTACGCCATCATTTTAGTCAGCGGTACCAAACAGCAGCAGAAGCCTTGATGGCGCTCAAATCGCCGATACTTATAGCACCAAATACTTCTTCGGCTTACCAAGCGCCACCTGTTACTCTACCGTCAACCTTTCGCCAACCCCGCCCTGTGGCACTTCAAACTTTAGGATTGGTTGGTTTGATGGGAGTTGGATTTGGTTTGGGAGTTTTCGGATGGAATATGCTTCAATCTAGCTCTATTGGAAATGAACCCATTAAAACTACAGAAATTCCGCCTACCATTCAAAAAATAGATCCTTCTGTAAAACCTGAAAATATAAAATTAAATCCTCTTCCGACTCCACCTGCGACTAGAAGAGATAGTGGTGCAAATTATCCTTTTCCTTTTAGATTTTTTTTAGGAGATATTAATAGTATTAATAAAACATCGGTAAATAAGGAAAATTCTCAACCAAAAGATAAGAGTAATAAAGTTAAACAACCTGCGTTGGAATCTCAACCCAAACCAATTCGGGAAAAAAATCCGCCTGCTCCAATACCTGTAATTAAAGAGAAAATTAAGGAAAAAATTAAGGAAGAATCATCTAGCTTTGTAACTCCGAAACCTCAAAGGCAAGAATCATTACCTTCGATTGCCATACCGCAATCCGAAGATAAAGAAACTGATAATTCAGAAAAATCTATAAAATCTATAATTCCTACACCAGTTGAAGTTCCATCTTCATCTTCCTCGGAGTTACAAAAAGATAAAAACGAAGATATAGAACTTACAAAACCGATAACAGAGCCTACAGCAAAACCCACAACAGAGCCTACAATAGAACCCACAACAGAGCCTACAACGTCTTTACCCAACGAATCGGATTCTGTTAATAATGAAATTGCTCCCGAAGAAGAAAATAATAAACCATTATCAAAACCTGAAAATTTGGATTCTGCCGAACAAACAACAGAAAATTCAACCACATCAAAACCATCAGATAAAGATAAGGAAGAAGATAAACTTTCTTCAGAGCAACCAGTACAAACTCCTCCTTCACCTGACACACCTGCAATTGAAAGCGAGTCAGAATCACCACAACCAACTCCATCACCCATACAAACTTCGGATACTAGCGTCGTAGTTCCCACTGCTAAACCTTTATTAGAAGACAAAAATTTCTTTTACACCGTACCGACTTCACCAACTCCAATCCCTGAAGCCGAATCTCAACCAACTTTGTCACCACAACCAACTCCAACATCAGAAGCTGAAACTCAATCAGTAGCTACTCCAGAGCCAAACATAACACCAGAAGCCGAAGTCGAAAAATCAGTTGCCATACCACAGTCAACTCCAACATCAGAAACTGAAAAACCGAACAAAACACCACAGCCAACTCCATCACCCGAAATTGAAAATCAACCCACTCCCCAAGCTTCTACAACACCAGAAGCCCAAACCAACCCTACTCCAACAGAGCTTCCAACTATTCCCGAAGTTTATGCTTCTCCTTCACCCGAACCAGAAATTCAAATAACTCCCCCTCGAATTTCTGCTTCACCATCAGCAAGCGAAATTCTTAAAATACCTCAAGCCGCAACTCCTACTCCATCACCCACACAAACACCAGGCTTATCCTTGAAACGCTTTGCCATCTAATATGTAGAGGAAGAAAGGGAATAGGGAGTAGGGAGTAGGGAGTAGGGAGTAGGAAAAATTTACTGTGTGCGTTAGCGGAGCGTGTACATAAGGATATACATTTTGCCCGCTAATTGTTAGCAGGGAGCGAGACGCTCCCACTACCAACTAGAGTTAGTTGTTTGTAGTAGTGCCATACTTGCCCCGAATTCTGAATAATGAGGCGCTTCAGCGGTACTATGAACCTTTAACTATTTGTATGGCTCATCATGATTAATTGCACAGAAAATTTGTTGAGCTTAAGTAAAGTTTATTTAAAAAACTGCCTCTTCCAACTATTCCCCAATCCCCAATCCCCAATCCCCAATCCCCAATCCCCAATCCCCACTCCCTACTCCCTACTCCCTACTCCCTACTCCCTTTTAAATAAAAACTCCAATAAAACAATGTGAAGTTTCCGGGCAGAGCTTTGCGTGAAATTGCTATCATTCTTAGACTAGGGAATATACACAAATTCCGTTCAGAAAAAATTTGCTATGAAACGTCAATGGAAGTCATTGATACTTGCCTTCAACTGGGTATTACTCACATTAGGCACTTCTGTATTTATTATCCTGACTCAAACTCCTCAAATTACTCTGGCGAAAGATATTCCTGTAATTATCGAAACTGCGAAAGAGGATACTGCTGAGGATACCGATAAGAAAAAGCCAGAAATATCTACAGAAGAAACCACTGATAAGAAAAAACCAGAGTCAGAAAAAGCCGAAGAAGAAAAGCCAACTCCCGAAGAAATTGCTCGTCAGAAAAAACTGATTGAAGCAGACAAGCTTTATCAAGCCGGAAAAATAGCCGAAGCACAAAAAATATACCGTGAAGCCAAAGATTCTTTTACAAATACGAACAATATTCAGCCACCGAAGACAGCGATAAATAATCCCGCAGAATTATCTCCTGGTGGTAAAGTTTATTGGAGAGAAGCACAAGCAGGAATCGTTAGTAATTTACAAACTAAAACTTTAGTAGCCTTAAAACTATTAGTAGAAAATTATCCCGAATTTATTCCGGGAAATATAAAATACGCTCAAGCTCTGAAAAAATACGGTCAAGAAGAAAAAGCTTTACAGGTACTTGAAAGAGCAACATCGCTTTATCCCAATCAAGCAGAGTTGGTAAAAGTAAGAGTTGATGCCCTTTCAGACGAGAAAAAATGGATGCAGGCTTCCTTGGCAGCGCGTCAATTTGCCATGCTCAATCCCGAAAATCCTCAAGCTGCCGAATTTACCCAACTTGCAGACGAAAAGCTAAAAAAATACACCTCTTATATCCGTAGAGAAACTAGAGGAAACGCCATAGCGAATGTAATTACCGGCGTTGTAGGGTATGCCACTACAGGAAGTCTTCTCGGTCCCTTCTCCGCTCTCGACTCTACCATGCTGCTATTAAAAGGTGAAAAAGGCGTAGGTCGTTCGGTAGCCAAGCAAGCTAAAAAAAAGATGGAATTGATCGAAGACAAAGAAGTCAACGCCTATATTAATGATATCGGGCAAAAAATGGCGAAAATTGCCGGTAGAAACGAATTTGAATACGAATTCTTTGTGATACCCGATGATAGCCTCAACGCCTTTGCCCTTCCTGGTGGAAAAATCTTCATTCACACAGGTGCGATCGCCAGAACAAATTCCGAAGCAGAAATCGCTGGATTGATTGGACACGAACTAGCTCACGTCGTACTCTCCCACGGATTTCAATTAGTAACTTCAGGCAATTTAGTCGCCAACGTAACTCAGTATATACCCTATGCAGGAGGAACAGTTGGTAGAATACTTACCTTCGATTACAGCCGAGACATGGAGCGTCAAGCAGATAGATTAGGAACAAGATTACTAACAGCCTCCGGTTACGCTGCTGACGGCTTGCGTAACTTAACAATAACCATGAAAAAGCAGCAGAAAAAAGCTCCTCCCGCATGGTTATCTACCCACCCCGGAAGTGGTGAAAGAGTAGCTTATTTAGAAGAATTAATTACCACCAACGGCTACAACCGTTACACCTACGAAGGAGTAGCCCCACATCAGAAAATTAAAGATAAAGTCAAACAAATAATGAAAGAAAGGGAAGAAAAAGAACAAGAAGAAGAAGACAAAAAAGACGAAGGCGAAAAAAAGCCAGAAGAAAAGAAATAGGTCAAAGGTTAAAGGTGAGGGAGTTAGGAGTTAGGAGTTAGGAGTTAGGAGTTAGTAATTGGGAGTTAGGAGTTAGGAGTTAGGAGTTAGGAGTTAGGAGTTAGGAGTTAATTAATTTTGAATACTCTCCCCCTATTCCCCGTTCCCTATTCCCCGTTCCCTATTCCCCGTTCCCTATTCCCCGTTCCCTACTCCCTACTCCCTACTCCCTATTCAAAAATCATATGCCAGTTGCACAACTGTGACACAACCAAGAAACTCCCGAATCATTTACCAAAAATCTTCGTCACTACAACAATGAAACTCCCAATAATTTTTACAGGAGGATGATTAATGTCATCTAGACCTTTGAAGCTTTTATTTCTCGGCGGTTTGGCAGTATCCGTATTATTCGGTAACGCACCTGCAATGGCACAATACAACTCCTCAGACGATGCTGTTGTAGTACCTACAACAGGAAGCGGTAGAACCACAGGAACATCAACCACAACCAGAACCCGTACATCCACACCAACGGGAACATCAACCACAACCTCTACAAGTAGCTCTTCCCAAACCGTTAACACGGCAACTCGGTTTAGCTGTCAGATGGATACCAACGGCTACACCGTCATGTATTCTCCTGAAAGTCAACCAAATCAATTGTTTGCATGGGCAACTCCCCAAGCATTAGGTGGTGGTTGGGATTCACAAAGACGTTGCAACACCATAGCCCAGCGGTTAGAAAATTATCGTCCAGATGGATTAGTAGAACTTCGCACCTCAACCTTAAATGGATACGACGTTTTATGCGTAACCAGCGAAGCCGATCCCTCTTGTCGTTTAGTACTAACAGTTCCTCCCGGTAGAGATGCTTTTCAAGTACGTAACGACGTTTTCCAAAACTTAGTTTCAGCAGATAGCGGACAGGCAACCATCGGCGTTAATACCTTCAGAGGTGCTGGATTAGAAGATACAATTAACTTAGGTAGAACCTTACTTGGTAGTGGTAAGCGTGCAGCAGTATCTAAAGATGCCATTCAGCTAAAGCCTTTCCTAGATAAGAAAGATGGTGGAAACGGTAAACTTTTGAGAAACGTTAAGAAAACCACTCCTCAATCTCGTCCATCTCAATCCGGTAATAGATTAAATCCCGATTTATTCCGTTAATTCGATTTTGGATTTTAGATTTTTGATTTTGGATTAAAAGAAAGTAAATCTGCTTGCATAAGCTTTAAAAACCCGGTTTTCGTCAGTAATTGACAAGAAACCGGGTTTCTTAAATCTTATTAAGTTAGAGATGTATATAAAAAAGTCTAAAATTAAATTTTTTGGTAGTACGGGTATTATTGACCGCTTTATTCATGAATAAAAATGCATATAATTAGAATTATTAAGGAGATTCTAAGCATGAGTGAAACTGCGGAAAAACTTAAACTAGAACTTTCTCAGCTTTCTGCAAAAGAACGTGCTGAAATTGCATATTTTTTAATTCAATCTTTAGAAGACAATATAGATGATAATCTAGAAATTGCTTGGGATAAAGAATTAACCCAGCGATTAGAAGATATTAATCGCAAAACAGCTACTGGAAAGCCATCATCTCAAGTTTTTTCTGAGTTACGAGAAAAATATTCGTGAAGTTTATTGTTATCCATACAGAAGCTCGCAAAGAGCTTGATGCTGCAATAGCTTACTATCAAGCTCAACAAGTAGGCTTGGGGCTGGATTTACTATCTGAAGTGGAAAAGGTTGTTTTGAAAATCCAGCAAAACCCTAATTTAGGAACACCACATCAAATTGAAGGAATACGCCGTTATACTATTCAACGTTTTCCCTATCTGATTTTTTATACAGAGCTTGAAGAAGTAATTTGGGTTATCGCGATTGCACATAGTAAGCGAAAACCAAATTATTGGAAACAAAGAAATATTGAATCATAACAAATAGATATCTAGTAAAATCATTTTTGGAATTGCAACAAGCATGGCAAAATCCCAATGCCTAATGCCCAATTCCCCATGCCCAATCCCCAAGTATAAAAATGTTTAGCAGACCAAAACCGATACAGCCAGAACCCGGACAAGAATCAGTATGGGATTATCCCCGCCCCGCTGTTCTACAAGATAGCGATAAACACATACAAATTATCTTCAACGGCGAAACCATTGCAGACACCAAGCGAGCCAAACGCGTTATAGAAACCAGCCATCCACCCAGTTACTATATTCCTCCCGAAGACATCAAAATGGAATATTTGATTAAAACACCGCATTCGAGCATTTGCGAATGGAAAGGGATTGCTAATTATTACACCATCAAAGTCGGCGATAAA
>JBCCLY010000234.1:0-6464 GCA_039026655.1 Cyanobacteria bacterium P01_C01_bin.38
ATCGCAAAATGTAACTGTTGCGATTGCTTCATTACGCTTCGCTTCATTCGCAATGACAAGTAAAATTTCTATCAATTTGCAAAATTGGGATGCTCCCTTTTTTATTTGCATTTTAATCAAAGAGACTTTATCAAATATTAATAGATTGATTAAACCAAATCATATATTTATAATAAATTTTCTATATTATCTATTTTCAAATTGCAATTTTTATAGTCAGGAATTTCATGAATATTTATATGATTTTATAGATTATTTCAAGATGAAATAGTCTTTAATTTATTAACTAATTTATATACTTTAATACTTTCATATAAAAACGACCGATAGCGAATTTATCAGTCCTCTTGAGAGGACTTTTGCTATGAGACTCTTAATTGCATTCCCCGGCGGATTAGCGGTTTTAAATCTAAATTCCGATCGTAATTATCGAATATCATTGTGATGCGTTATTAGATTATAAAAAAATTAATAGATTTATTTACAATCATGATGTTGGGTTACGACAGGATTAATATCACTTTTCGCTACCAATGAAGTTGACTTTCCTGTCTAACCCAACCTACAAGTTACAAGCTAATTGAATAATTCCTTATACTACAAATAAACCCACGGAGGTGGGTTTTGCCTGTGTAGCCGTGTTAGCGAAGCGTCTCCGAAGGAGATATTCAATCGCCAGGTATTTTTTAACCAATTACCAATCACCAACTACCAACTACCAATATCTAAACTTTCAATTTAACTTCAGTCACACCTTGACGCATTTTCTTTTGTCTCTGTATCCAAGATAAACGAACTGCTTTATTTACTAAACGAGCTAATCTAAAAACAATTTTTCGTAAGAATAGATTTTTGGGCAATATTTCATGTTGTCTTCCTTCTTCTTTTTGAAGCTGCTGAATACGGATAATTTCTGGTTCTCTTTCTTGCTGAATTTTTGAAAATACATTATCAAGTTCTTTATTTTCAACTTCTTCAAGCAACAAGGGTACAAGATGATTTACGGCGACAATTACATCGCGTAAGGCAACGTTAATTCCTTGTGCGCGGATGGGAGACATGGGGTGAGCGGCATCACCTAAAAGTAATACTCCGGGAATATGCCAAGATGGACAAAGCCCTACTACAACTGATAGTTTGATGGGTTTTTCGATAGAATCTGCACTATCTATAAAATGTTCTGCTAACCATGAAGGTGATATTGATGCAAACATTTGTGCCCATTGGGATTTTGTTTTTTCAATAATTGTTGCTGTATTTTGACTATCAGATAAAGTCCAACCAAGATGTAATTTTCCTGCTTCTGCTCCATGAAATACTGCAAATGCATTTTCACCGTCTCCAATAGCAGTAAATACATTTTCTGTGACAAATTTCGGATTTGCAGCTAATTTAAACCATAGAATATCCATGCTTTTTGGCTGCCGTTCTAATTTCAATCTTGCGCGTTGTCTAATGATAGAGTTACGCCCATCTGTACCAATTACTATGTCGGCTGTAATTTCTCTTCCATCTGTTAATTTAACTCCTGTGACGCGATTATCAATTTGTAATAAATCTTTGACAGCTACACCTTGGATAAATTCAAAATGATTATATTTCTGAGCTTTTAAAATTAAAGCTTCTAATAAAGGTGGCTGAGAAAGTAAAGTGCAAGATTGAGTATCAGCTTCTATGGGTTCGTTAACTTTAAATAAAGGTTTTTTATTTAAAATAAATTCCCATGCATCAAGTTGTCGATGAGGAATTTTTTCTAATATTTCTGATAATCCCATTTCCGAGAGGGCATTTAAACCACTTGGCATTAATGCTTCCCCTCGAAACACTCGTCGGAAGTCGGAAGCTGCTTCAACTAATGTGACTCTAATACCGCGCTGTACGAGCATCAAGGCAAGTGTTACACCTGTGGGGCCACCTCCTACGATGATTATTTTTTTCATGGTTTATTGGGAAAGGGAGTAGGGAGTAGGGAGTAGGGAGTAGGGAATTGGGGATTGGGGATTGGGGATGATCTAGTTCCCAGGTTCAACCTGGGAACTAGGTTTCGGAGGCTCTGCCTCCAGCGAATCTAGAAAGAAAGCTCGCTCAAGATTAATTATCTAACATGATGTTATAGTACCGTCTTCTTCTGTTCCCTGTTCCCTGTTCCCTATTCCCTAATCCCTACTCCCTAATCCCTACTCCCTTTTAATATCTCCTCATCTATTGAAAAATCAATTTCTTTTTTATCTCTTTCGGATGCTAAATAATCGTTTTTAAATGAGTCTTTTAATCCTGATGTTAAATCGTAATCTGGATGCCAATCTAGTTCTGTCATAGCTTTATTAACCGATGCGAAGAAGTGTTGCATTCTCATTGGAAAGGCTTTACGTTTACCAAAATCAAATTTTTTGGGGTCATAATGTACGATTTGAATGTCGTCTGCTGATTTACCGGCAGCTACGGCACAAGCGCGGGCTAAACCGTCAAAGGTAATGTAACGATTTCCTGAAACGTTATAAATTTGTTTGACTGCTTGAGAATTGCCGATGATTTGAGTCATTGCTTTGGCTAAGTCTTTAACGTGCCCTAACTGGGTAATATGCAGTCCGTTACCGGGAATAGGAAGCGGACGATTGCGGGTAATTCTGTCAAAAAACCAAGCTTCTAAATCGTTGTAATTTTGTGGTCCGTAAATATAAGTGGGACGAATTGAGGTAAAAGGAATGTCGTTGTCTGCAAGAAAACTTTCGGTATGATGTTTTCCCTTGTGACGACTTTTAGGATCTACTTCGTCTCCTTCGATATGAGGTAAACTGTCAGATTTTTGGTAAACTCCAGCAGAACTCATGTATACAAAATGCTGCAAGCGGTTTTGAAAGATTTCTGCTAATGGTTGAGTATCGGTAAGTTCGCGTCCGTTGTTATCAAAAATGACATCAAAATTTTCGTTTTTTAATTTTTCCTTTAACTGGTTTGCGTCAGTGCGATCGCCGCTTATCTGGGTGACATTCTCAACTGGTAAAGAACGGTTGCCGCGATTGAACAATACTACATCGTGTCCTTGTTTTACCAATAGTTGAGTGAGATAAACACCGATAAATCGAGTGCCTCCCATAATTAAAATTCGCATAGAACCCCCGCTATATCTTCGATATCCTTATTTGAGATTATCAGGTGATGGTAACTACAAGGGAACTTTTATTGTGGAAATCACGTCACCACAAGGGTTATTAACTTTCCGTTTAATTCAAAAAGCTGGAAAAATTTATACTTGATGTTCTCACATACATTAAATTTTTTGCTGCTTGTGTACCCTGGTTGTTCGGGCAAAGAAACAGCATAGGAACGCAATATTATTAAAAAGCAAAAATTTCGGATTCTTAACAGAAAATGAGGAGCTAGAAGGATGTTAATGTGAAAATTTTGGGCATGGAAGTTTGAGTTATCTTCATACGGATATGCGTGGATATACGCCTTACATATCAAAACTCGACTTTATGTGAACTGTTTAACTAATCTTCTTTTTCAGTGATTACTAATTAATCCTGCAATCCCGTTTAATTTAAGGCATAATCTTTAACCTTTAACCCCTCCGGGGTTCGCCATTTGCTCATGGGGGAAACCACGCCAGTTCCTACAACGCGGGGAACCCGCGCAACGGACTGGCTCCCCAAGACCGCAATGGCTCACCTTTAACCTTTGACCAAATCTATAAATGTTAGTGCCTTCAAAGTATGCTTTGGTGCATGAGTGGCTTACACCCGATGCAACAGGTGGTTCGGAACTCGTAGTTCGAGAAATTCTTAATCATATTGATGCTCAACTGTATGCTCTCATTGATTTTGAATCTAGTAATCCAGAAAGTTATTTATATAAACGTCAAATTGGCACAACATTACTTCAGTATTTACCGGCAGCCAAAAAAGGTGTGCAAAAGTACTTACCTCTATTGCCATTGGCTATCGAACAACTAGATTTACGGCAGCATGAAGTGATTCTTTCGTCATCTCATGCGGTTGCGAAAGGGATTTTAACCACTCCCGACCAATTGCATATTTGTTACTGCCACAGTCCCATGCGTTATGCTTGGGATTTGACTTTTGATTATCTTCGAGAAAGCAAGTTAGGAACAGGTATGGCAGGATGGTTAACGCGCTATATACTGCATCGTTTAAGGCAGTGGGATGTTATAAGCGCCAATCGAGTTGATTATTTTATTGCTAATAGCGCTCATACCGCACGTAGAATCTGGCGATGTTATAGAAGAGACGCTACTGTCATATATCCACCAGTAAATACCGAAGACTTTCCGTTTTTATCTCAAAAAGAAGATTTTTACGTTACTGTTTCCCGGTTAGTAAGTTATAAGCAAGTAACTTTAATTGTTAAAGCGTTTAATAAATTACAAAAACCTTTGGTAATAATTGGTACCGGCCCTGATATGGATAAAATCCTTAAGATAGCAGAACCTAACATCAAGATACTAGGATGGCAGCCAGACGATATGGTAAAAAAATATATGGCGAATGCCCGAGGTTTTGTGTATGCTGCTTGTGAAGATTTTGGTATTGCCTTAGTCGAAGCACAGGCTTGCGGAACTCCGGCGATCGCCTACGGTGCTGGTGGAGCTTTGGAAACGGTGCGAGATATTCGTTTTCACGGTGATACGGGAACGGGTATATTTTTCCAAAAGCAAACGGAAGCGTCCCTGATCGAAGCGGTGGAAACTTTTGAAGCAAAAGCCGGAAAATTTGATCCAGAATATGCTAGAAAGCACGCTGCTCAATTCTCAAAGCAAATGTTTGCTTCTCGTTATTTAAATTTTGTCCATACGTGCGAGGAAAAAAACCAGAAAAGCAAAATACTAACTTGATTTTTAGCATAGCAATGAGAGGATAAAGTAAATTTGCTTCCCAAGCACTTTGAGGAGCTTCTATAAGCTTTAAGATTGGGACTATGTGTGGTGTGGATTGTAAGGAGTATGATGACGGATGCGACCTCACTCCTCTCCGGTAAAATTGCGCGTACTTTCTTAAAACGCGGTTACAAAAAACAGAAGCCAAAATTTAAACCCCCAGGTTTTTATCAAAAAGCTTTAAACGGAGAGAAAGCTAAGCGACTGTTCGATATAATATTTTCCCTGTTAGTACTAATTCTGTTTTCTCCTGTTTATTTAATTTTGGCTTTGTTGATAGCTTTAAGCTCGCGTGGCCCTATTTTTTATATACAGGAACGAGTCGGGAAAAATTACAAACGATTTAATTGTATTAAATTTCGCACGATGGTGAGCAACGCCGACGAAGTTCTGGTACAGATGATGGAAACATCGCCCCAATTTCAACAAGAATGGAAGAATAATTTTAAACTGAAAAAAGACCCAAGAATTACTACTATCGGTAAGTTTCTGCGAATTACCAGTTTAGATGAGTTTCCTCAGTTCTGGAATGTTCTTAAGGGGGATATGAGTGTTGTCGGACCTCGACCTTTAGTAGCAGAAGAATTACCAAAATACGGGTGTCATATTAATGAAATTTTGACTATTAAACCGGGAATAACCGGATTGTGGCAAGTTTCTGGACGCAATGACATACCTTATCCAAGAAGAGTTCAAATAGATTTGTACTATGTAAAATTTAGAAATTTTTGGCTAGATTTATGGATTATTCTCAAAACAATTGCTGTTGTTGTTATACCAACAGATAACGGAGCTTATTAAAAGTAAAGCTTGATTTTTCAATTGGGGCAGCTTAATTGCCCCTATTTAACTGTGAACGTTCTTCACTTTTATCTTAAATATACTAATTTGGTTCTTCAGTACATAGTATGCCAAAAGTATGAATCAAAAGTCTAAAATGCTTACTATAACTAGTAAATTAGATTTATTAAACGATTTTAAGAACAAATATTGTTTTTATTCTCTGTTCCCTGTTCCCCATTCCCTCTCTTGAAAAGTTGTTCATGGGGGAAACCCCCAAGACCACACTTTATGACCTAGCGGTCACGCTCCGCTAACGCTGTTCCCTTCTTTTATTATTTTTTTTAGCATACTAACTACTGATGAGCCACTAATTTCACCTAACTTCAGCCATTGCCGGGTGAGGTTAGAAAATATTTCTATTTTTATAATCTTTAATTAAGCTGACATCTTGCACCAGTGATTATTCCCGGTTTCTTCTCGATTAGAAAACGAGATAAAAGTATTTTCAATTGGGAAAAACCGGGTTTCTTTAAGTTTACTGAGAATGGTGCAAGAAGTTAGATTAAGCAAATATCTTGCACTATTGTCAATTAGCGCTCAAAACCGCCTGGGATTGCAAATCCCAGGCTCATAGCTTAAGTCTACTTAAGTAGACTGAAACACTTACCTAGTCCTATTTATAGGACTTATGCTATTAGACGGGGGTTTGCAACCCCTGGCGGTGTTGATAATGGTGCAAGAAGTTAGATTAAGCAAACTTTGCGTGCTTAATTAACTATTAGAG
>JBCCLY010000235.1:0-6442 GCA_039026655.1 Cyanobacteria bacterium P01_C01_bin.38
AATTATATTCATGCTACCTCTATACTTCCAAATAACTCAAATTCCCGACCTTAAATCTCAAAAATATGTAACTAAATTCGGTCAAGGAGTTCGTCAAAAAGTCCTCAACAGTCAAAAAGACTTTTTGCTACTCCTTAGTGATATTGGTAGGGTTTACAATCTCACCTTTTCTCTACGCTATCGTTATGCTCCGGGTTTACCTTTTGACCAAAGGTTAGGTATTTATTTAATAGTAAATCAATCAACTAAGAATACACTTAATAATGATAATTCTATTGCTACCGATATTGAAAAGATTATCACTCAAGGATTTGTCAGCCAATTTTATCAAATTGAATTATTAAAAGATACACAAGATATTCAAAGAATTCAGAACTTTAACTGGGTGACTCATGTTGGTGAAGCAATTAAATATGAGGAAATAATTAGCAGTCGTCCCAAAGATGCATTGCAATCGTTGAATAAAAAAGGGCTACAACAATACTATGTACCATTGCAATTAGAAGCAGATGAAGCTAATGATATGTTAGTGGTTTCTCAAGCTATTTCTAGTTTTAATAGTCCCTTGATGCTGGAAATTACTTTAGAGCCAGATGCAACATCTTTAGAAGAAAAATCTAGTTGGATTAACGCTTTAGATCAAATGTTATCGCAATTGAAACAAGCTAGTAGTAGCTCTAGCTTGAAAAGTTCTAAAGAAGGAGACAGAAATGCTCAAGTAGTTTCCCGCATTTATGATAAATATCAGTCTTCTTATCTTACCGAACTACTCTATCGCTATAGTTTCAAAGTTTTGGGAATTGATGAATTAGCTGTTCGCAGCGTTTTAGGAACTTTAATACTAAGCGGTACAAAAAAAAGCCGCTATCGTACTGTCGTTCTAACAAAAAATCATCCTACGTTTACAGCTAGTATCGCTGCATCCGAACAGGGAAAAATATCGCTTTCTACCCACTGGGAAGAGTGGGATAAAGAATTGGGAAAAGCAGAATTTGGCGGTGATGGAATAACAGGTAAAGGTGGTGTGAAAGTCGCAGATTTAAAACCATTGCACCGTTACGCTACCCTGAGTGAAATTAGCGGATTGTTTCGGATTGTGGTTCCCGGTGATGCTCCTGTTGCAGGAATCAGTAAGGAAAATGATATTTCGAGTTTAGCAGAAGATAAGCAATCAATTAATTTTGGTGGTTACGAAACTACTCGTCCAGAAAATACGATTCAAATTGAATTATCACAATTAAATAAACACGCATTTATCTGTGGTGTTCCCGGTAGTGGGAAGACAACTACAGCATTCAATTTACTTACCCAAATTTGGTGTCAAGACATTTCATTTTTGGTATTTGAACCTGCTAAAACCGAATATCGCTCTTTATTAGCACTTAACCCCGATACTAATAGATTTAATTCTACCCAATTAAAACAACTTCGCACCTTAACCCAAGAATTGCGAGTTTACACCTTGGGAAATGACTTGATTTCTCCCTTCCGTTTTAACCCTTTTGAAGTTTCCACAAAAGTACCTTTTTACGAGCATATTTCTAACTTAGAAGCTTCTTTTCGCGGTGCTTTAACTCTTTGGGGACCCTTACCAGCCTTGCTTTCCGAAGCATTAGAAGAAATTTATTACGATAGGGGATGGAGTGGAAACGAAGAAGGAACCCCGAAAAATTTGGCAATTCCCACAATGCGAGATTTATATGAGAAAATTACAGCTTTATTTGAAACCAAAGATTACTCTGGTGAAGTAAAATCAAACCTAAAAAGTGCATTAGAAGTTCGCATTGGTAGCTTGTTACGTCGGGGTGTAGGTGCAATGTTAAATACCCAAAAAAGTAGTCCGACGATTGCCGAATTATTGGAGCATCCAACTATTCTAGAATTAGACTATTTGAATCAAGACCAAGCAAACTTGATTACTTTCTTATTACTAACAAAAATTCGGGAATATATAAAGCGTCAGCGTACCGAAGGTTCTGGAATTCCCGAACACGTAATGTTGTTAGAAGAAGCGCATAACTTAGTTGGACGTAACTTAGGTGTGGCTTCACCAGATGATGCAAATACTAAGCAAGAAGCTGCAAATTATGTGACGCGAATGTTAGCTGAAATGCGAGCATTACGAGAAGCAATTATTATTGCAGACCAGTTACCAACAGGGGTAGCGGCTGAAGTTGTGAAAAATACTAACGTCAAAATTGCTCATAGATTGGTATCAGCCGATGACCGCAAAGATATCGGTCAAGCAATGCTATTAAACCAGTCCCAGATGGAAGAAATTGCTCGTTTGAATACTGGTGAATCTTTCTTATATATGGAAGGTTGGTATCGTCCTCATATGGTCAAAATACCTTATGAAAATAGCGCCAAATTAAAGTTAGGAATCGAAAATTCTATTACAAATGACAAAATTACAGCTTTGATTAAGTCTTCTTCTTGGTATCGTAAATCCCAGGAAAGTTTATTAAACACCGCTTTACAAGAACACAAACGCTTATGTAAGGAGTATAATCAAAGCTTTACCGATATCCGTAAGCATCTGCAACAGCTTTCCGATAGTTGTACCGAATTACAACAATTACTCCAAAAATTAACCCAAGAAATATTTTACGAACTTACTGGGGAATTACGTTTCGTCCTCGATCCAATCCCCAAGGACGAAATATCGCTGAAAATAGATCGACGTATTGACTCTGGCAAACTCCGTAATTTGAATAACTTACAACCAGCCAAACATCTAACCCTAAGAGAATTACTAGAATTACAAAGTGCGATCGCAACCAAATTCAAGTTATTTGACCAACGTTATCAAGAAGTTACGGATATTGAAACAAATATACCGCGCACTAAATACAAACAGCGATGGCAAAAACTAAGTCGTCAATTAGAAACCCTTCACCAACAGGTAGTAAACCTAACACAATTTTTAGGTAAATCAGAATCTTCTAAAGATATCGAACAAGCAAAGGGAGAGATTGATTACGAAAAACGTCAGATTATGGAAAAAGAAGAACCACGAATCCAAGATATCTTAAAACAAATTCAAAAAGACAAAAAAGAATTACAGTTCAAACAAACAGAAGTTTTAAATAGAGCTATCGAGCAAGCCAAAATTGAAAAAGTAATGCAGGATTTACAATTAGGAGGTAAATAACCTTGGATTTAAAAGTTAAAAATCTCGTTCACAGTTACGAAACACTAGCCGATCAAGCTACAAAACTCAATACATCTTACCTAAATTTACTTAAAATATACGATGAACTAAATCTTGCTCCTGACTTTTTATCACAGCTAGAAGCATCTAACAATTCACCTTTGAAATTAATTCAATCGATGCAGAGGGATAAAGAAGCTATGCTAGATAAATTTACGGATTTAGCTAAATTAATTTCTCAAACTCAAGTATCTTTTACCAATAATCCCGAAGCAGAACAACTCAGAGCCATTGCTCATGATTGTCAAGTCATGCAAAAATTTATCTCTAGCATTGACTTGAAAGATTTACAGCAAATGTTTGTCCAACTTATTGATGCGTAATAAAAATCATGTCTCAAAGTGAATATAGCGATAGACAAGAATTAGAAAACGAAGTAAAAGAGAATTTTTCAGAAATTGAAACATTAGGAGAACAACAAAAAGACCATCAAGAAGATTTAGAAAGTCTACAAGAAAGTCTACGCAAGCTAAAAATGAGTAAAGGTGTTTATAGCGATTCTGATTATAAATTATATTCCGCTATGGAAACTGCAATTCAGACTCGTGAAACTGATGTAAATACTTGTAAAGACAAAATTAGTTATGTAAAACATAAGATGCAGCTTAAACACGATAATTTACAGCGCAGTATTCAGAAACAGGAAGAAAGAATTACTCAAATGGAAGAAACTGTAGCATCTCTAAATCATAAAAATGAAAGAGTAGACATTTCCATCAACATCAATATTGAAATTGAGCGACAGAAAGATGATACAGAACATGGTAAAGATAATGACAATAAATTGATAAAAGGAATAGGAATAGCAGATGGACTTACGGGTGTTGGTGTGGCAGCAAGTGGTATAGCTGAATTAATCAATGCATTGCAATCAATAGGATTGTTTAAATAGATTAATCGATATCATGAATAAATTCAAAAAATAGAAACTAATTCCTGATGCCCCATTACCCATTCCCAAAAAAAATAGGAGCTAGAAATAACTCCTAACTCCTAACTCCTAACTCCTAACTCCCGTACAGACGTAGCACTGCTACGTCTCTACATTAATATCCGCCTTCTTCTTCATATTCTGGCTGTTTTTCTTTGACTTTTTTGGGGATAACGATTGGCTGGGGTGCTTCGTCGTCTTCCCAAGCGTCTTTTTCTAAGTCGTCGTCGTAGGTTTCGTAGTCTTCTGTATATCCTTTAGTGGGGAAGGGTTGAGATGATGTTGAATACTTATCTTTACCCGTGGCTTCGCTCCAGTTGTCTTCTTCTGCTTCTTCGTAACGAATGGTTTCTTCTTCGTATGGGCGTGCTTCCATTACTCGACGACGGGGGGCTTCTTCGTAAGCGTCGTCTTCTGTCCAAACTTCTTCTGCTACTGGCTCTGGGCGGCGTACTCTGGGTTGGGGTGGTTCTAAGGGTACTCCCGATGGTAACTGATTATCTACCCCTACGGTTTTAGGAGTGGCGCTGTAGCCGTATTCGTCTTCGCGTTCCCAAGGTGCTTTGCCGATACCCAAACGTTCTAGTACACCAACGCTTAATTGAGTTACTCTTTCTTCTGCTCCTTCAAATACTATCAGTCGGTTAGCGCCAACGCTGGCTACTTCGTCCATTGATAGTTCGTAGGTGCTAAGAACTTGGTCGGGTATTTGTGGTAATCCTAAAGAAGCAATGATTATGGAAGTTATAGCACCGCTGATGCCTTCAAATTTGAAGCCGCGTACTCTTCCTAGTACTTCTCCGGATTCTGTAATTACTTCCCAATTAACTAAATTACTGTAAAGCTGGGTGTCAATATCTTCGATTACATCTTCATTATTAACTAAAATCACGTCGCCGATTTGGTCAATGCTGCTTAAATACATATAGCGCGGTATTCCAGAAACGGAGATCAGGCTGTCTCGCAATCCAAGTGCCACAACCTCTCGTCTATCAATATCTACCCACAGTTGATTGACGATGCCGAGTCTTCTCCCGTTGTCGCGGGTGATGACTTGGGTGTTTAAAATGTCCGAGCGTCTTATAATTTGTTCAGAGGTCATTATTTACCGAGTCCCGATCTCGAATCCGGTTTATCTATACACTATTATTAACAGATACTCAACCAGAAGTATTGTCGGTTTTTAACTTAATCCCTAAAACTTGTGTATAAGCTCCACGGGCTTGAGTTACTCCGATTGTACGTTCGGCTGATTCTATCATTGGGCGGCGCAAGCTTACAACTATAAATTGTGCTAACTCTGCCTGTTGCTTAATCATTTTAGCTAATCGTTCTACGTTTGCCCCGTCTAAAAACATATCTACTTCATCGAATGCGTAAAATGGCGATGGGCGATATCTTTGTAATGCGAAAATAAAACTTAATGCTGTTAATGATTTTTCTCCCCCTGACATCGATGCTAAGCGCTGTACTGGTTTACCTTTGGGGTGAGCTACTAAATTTAAGCCGCTGTTAAATGGATCTTCTTCGTTATCTAATTGTAAGTAACCATCGCCGTCGGAAAGGGTGGCAAATATTGATTTAAAGTTTTCGTTTACTGCGTCAAATGCTTCTTTAAATGCTCTTTGTCGTAAAGTTGTAAAGTTTTCAATTCTTAATAATAATTCGGTTCTTTCTGCTTCTAATGTTTCTAATTTTTCGCTAAGCTCTTCTAAACGTTGTTGAGTACGTTCGTATTGTTCTAGAGCTAGCATATTAACTGGTTCCATTGCTTGTAAGCGTTTGGAAAGAGATTTTAATTCTTTTTGTAGTTCTTCTAAATTTACTTTTTCTGGTACTTCTGGTAAAGGATTGGGCAATTCTTGAGAAATTGTTTGTAATTCTGCCAATACTCGATCTAATTCTTCGCGGCGATTTTGCTGGCTTTCTTGCAGTTTTTGAACTTCCCATTCTAACTGTTGTTGACGCAATAAAAGTTTTCTTAATTCGGCTTCTACAGCATCGCGCTTTTGTTTTTCTTCGCCTAAATTCGCTTCCATTTCCTGGATGCGTTGCCGAGTTTGGGCTAAAGCTGCTGTTAATGTTGCTTCTTGTTGTTTAAGACTTTCGGTTTGATTTTGCTGGTTTATTTGCTGTTGTTGATATTCTTCAACTCTTCGCACTCCGTCGGCAATTTTTTCTTGCAATACCTGCTGTTGTACTTCGAGATTTTTTAATTTTTCTGCTGTTTCTCTTAAAGCGGCATCTTGTTGCTGTAGCTGCTGCTCTTGACTTTTAATTGTTGCTTGAATTTGCTG
>JBCCLY010000236.1:0-6385 GCA_039026655.1 Cyanobacteria bacterium P01_C01_bin.38
AGGCTTAGAAGTTGATTTACAACAATTGAGTCGTCAGCGAAATCGTGCTTTAGGTTTTGGCAGTTTTGCCTTCTGCATACCTTTGGTGCTAGGAACTTTACTCGGAAGAGTTTTTGAGTTTGATTGGTTAAGCTCAATATTGATAGGCTCTTTGCTGTCTTCTTATACCCTTTTGGCTTATCCCATTATTAATCGTTTGGGATTAACCAATAATGAAGCTGTGGGTGTAACAATTGGAGCAAGCATTTTTACCGATATAGCCACATTATTAATGTTGGCTTTATGCGTAGCAATTCATTCACAACAGTTTAATATTTGGCAAACTATTGCATTACTAGGTTGGTTAGCAGTCTATTCTGTTGTAGTTTTAGTTGGTTTCGACTGGGTTGGCAAAGAGTTTCTGCGAAGAACTGGAGAAGATGAAGGAAACCAGTTTCTATTTGTATTTACAGCAGTATTTTTAGCCGCCTCGATCGCTCAATTAATTGGTATAAGAACAATTATTGCTGCCTTTTTTGCTGGATTAGCGGTTAATGAAGTTATCGGAGATGGCCCAGTCAAACAAAAGATTGTGTTTGTAGGTAGCGTGCTATTTATTCCGATATTCTTTGTTTATCTTGGTTTAAAGTTGAATTTACCAGCCTTTTTGCAAGACATGGGGTTGGTTTGGTTAACGCTGTCTCTTGTCTGTGGTTTAGTTGCCAGTAAGCTGGTTGCGGCATTATTAGCAAAACTTGTTTACCGCTACAACTGGCGTGAAGTATTAACAATGTGGTCTATCAGCCTACCTCAAGTAGCTGTTACCTGTTGTGTAACTTTGGTCGGATTTCAAACAGATTTATTAAATTCACAAATTTTCAATAGCGTCATAGTTTTGGTGCTGTTAACTTCATTGATTGGACCAATAATTACTAGTCGGGCAGCACGAGGCTTAAACTCTTCATTATTAAAGCAGCAAGAAACAGCAACATATGCACCTGTTTCCGAGCAAGTTGATAGCCCTTTTAGCATCATAGTACCCGTTTATAATCCTGCCACGCAGCAGCATTTAATGGAAATGGCTGCATTGTTAGCTCAACAGGCTCAGGGTAAAATCATGCCTTTAGCAATAGCCACTGCCGCTGCTCACATGGATGCACCCCAGTTAGAAAACTCGCTGCGAAGAAGCGAAAGATTGTTAAATAAAGCCACTGCATTAAGTCGCTTCCTTGATGTAGAAGCAGAACCATTATTACGAATAGATGATGCCTTTGCTCAAGGAATCAGTAGAACTGCTAGAGAAAAAAAGGCAAACTTAATTGTAATGGGCTGGGGGAAGCGTACCGGATTCAAAGCACGTTTATTCGGCAACGTAATTGATAGCGTGTTATGGGCAAGTCATTGTCCGGTAGCAGTTACACGCCTTGTTGAATCACCTTCCAAAATTCAGCGTATCCTAGTACCAGTCGAAAACTTGACCGCACCAATATTGCAGCCATTGCGATTTGCAACTTTGTTAGGGGAATCAAACCAAGCTCAAGTAACTGTACTTAACGTGTGCGATCGCCGTACTAGTTCGAGCAAAATATCTCATCGGCGATCGCAACTCTCTTTGTTAGTATCCAAGTTAGGTTTATCCAATCCACCAGAAGTTCAAATAATCGCTCACGAAAATGTTGCGGTGGCAATATTGCAAGCAGCCAGACTATACGATTTAGTGGTTTTACCTTTTATTCGCAATCGTACTATTCCTGGAGGATTGGCTATTAGTGATGTGACAACTCAGTTAGCAAGCCAATTAACTTGTTCTATTGTCATGCTTGGAGAACCATCGCAGCGTACTAATAACGCCACTGTCAAAGCTGGCTATCCTAGCAGTCAGCCAGTTACCAGTTATCAGTGAGCAGTTATCAGTTTACGAGTTTTGGGCATGGGGCATTGGGCATTGGGGATTGGGCATTGGGCATTGGGCATGGGGGATTGGGCATCGGATAATGATTTAGCAGTAATTAAGGTTAAAGGTTAAAGGTTAAAGGTTAAATTTTCCCTTGTCGCCTCATCTGCCCATCCCCAATCCCCAATGCGCTATCCTCAATCCCCAATGCGCTATCCCCAATCCCCAATGCCCGATGCCCAATGCCCGATGCCCAATGCCCAATGCGCTATGCCCAATTCCGAAATCTTCACTGTGAATGTAATCCCCTACAATAACTTTAACTTATTAAATTTTTGATAAACTTTTGAGCTATACTTCACAGCTACTACACAATCTTTGCTATTTTTCTTATGGAATTGTCAAGGGGATAAATTTAAATAAAAGGTAAAGATTGCATCAACCAGGAAAATAGCTGATTTCAATTTTTTTTTGAATTGTCCGTACTTATACTCTATTTTTCTTATCGGAATGGGTATCCTAAAGACAAGCACAATAGAATAATGTAAATATTTGTAATTAATTGGTCAATTATGAAAATATTGGTGACAGGCGGAGCTGGATTTATTGGTTCCCATCTGATCGACAGATTGATGAATGATGGGCACGAAGTCATTTGTTTGGATAACTTTTACACGGGACATAAGCGGAATATCCTCAAATGGATGAGCAATCCCTACTTTGAACTGATTCGCCACGATATCACTGAACCAATTAGGCTAGAAGTAGAACAAATTTATCACTTAGCTTGTCCTGCATCACCAGTACATTATCAGTACAATCCCGTAAAAACAGTTAAAACTAATGTGATGGGTACGCTGAATATGCTGGGGTTGGCTAAACGTGTAAAATCAAGAATTTTACTAGCTTCTACCAGTGAAGTTTATGGCGATCCAGAAATTCATCCTCAGCAGGAGGATTATAGGGGTAACGTAAACCCGATTGGACTTCGTTCTTGTTATGACGAAGGTAAGCGGATTGCTGAAACCTTGATGTTTGACTATCACAGACAAAATGATGTTGATATTCGCGTTGCTCGTATTTTTAACACCTACGGCCCGAGAATGTTTGAACATGACGGACGAGTAGTTAGTAATTTTATAGTTCAGGCTTTACAAGGTATACCTTTGACTGTCTACGGGGATGGTTCTCAAACTCGTAGTTTTTGCTACGTTGATAATTTGGTAGATGGATTGATGCGTTTGATGAATGGAGACCATATCGGACCAATTAATTTGGGTAATCCGGATGAATACACCATTCTTGAATTAGCACAAACCGTGCAGAACATGGTTAATCCAGATGCGAAGATTAATTTTGAGCCGCTACCTTCTGATGACCCCCGTCGCCGCCGTCCTGATATCACCAAAGCAAAGACCTTGTTAAATTGGGAACCTACCATTCCTCTTCAAGAAGGGTTAAAACAGACTATAGAAGATTTCCGGGAGCGGGTAAAAACTAGTGAAAAATCTGTTGTAAATAGCGGCACTAAGTAAAAAAATACTATTTGCTCGAAATTTTTGATTATAGAAGTTCTACTACCTATCGGCTTCTGGAATATTGACTACTAATAATTGGACAACTCCAAAAAAGTGAGGGATTAGATAAAATGCGAGTTTGCGTAATTGGTACTGGTTATGTTGGTTTGGTAACTGGCGCTTGCTTGGCTCACGTCGGGCATGATGTAATTTGTATAGACAACAACGAAGAAAAAGTAAAGTTAATGAAGTCCGGGCAATCGCCAATTTTTGAGCCTGGGCTTTCAGAAATTATGCAGAATGCCATTAAAAATGGAAAAATTCAGTTTTCCAGCGATTTGGCTGCGGGCGTTTCTCATGGAGAAATTCTATTTATTGCTGTGGGAACTCCTCCTTTACCTACAGGTGAAAGCGATACCCGTTATGTAGAAGCGGTTGCCAAGGGTATCGGTACTCATTTAAATGGCGGTTATAAGGTTATTGTTAATAAATCTACAGTACCCATTGGTTCTGGAGATTGGGTACGGATGATTGTTCTTGATGGAATCGCCGAACGTCAAAAAGAATTAGTACCTGCGGGTGGAGCCTCTAATGCAGACAAATTGCCTACCGGTGATTTTGATGTAGTTAGTAACCCTGAGTTTTTGCGCGAAGGTTCGGCAATTTACGATACTTTCAACCCCGATCGGATTGTTTTGGGAGGAAACTCTCAAAAAGCTCTTTCGATGATGAAAGAACTATACACTCCAATCGTCGAGCGTCAGTATGCTGAAGATAAATCTTTACCCCCAGTACCCGTATTAACAACAGATTTGTCTTCTGCTGAAATGGTTAAATACGCTGCTAACGCTTTCTTGGCAACTAAAATTAGCTTTATTAACGAAGTAGCTAACATTTGCGATCGCGTTGGTGCTGATGTAACTCAAGTTGCTAAAGGTATTGGTTTGGATTCCCGTATCGGCAACAAGTTCTTAAATGCTGGTATCGGTTGGGGTGGCTCTTGTTTCCCCAAAGACGTATCCGCATTGGTTCATACTGCCGATGACTACGGTTATGAAGCGCAGTTGCTCAAAGCTACAATTAGCGTTAACGAGCGTCAGCGTTTGATTGCAATGGAAAAACTTCAGCAAGCGTTGAAGATTCTCAAAGGTAAAACTGTAGGTTTGCTTGGTTTAACCTTCAAGCCAGATACCGACGATATGCGCGATGCACCAGCATTAAACTTAATCGAGCAGTTGAATCGATTGGGAGCAAAAGTTAAAGCATACGACCCAATTATTTCACAATCCGGTATGCGTCACGGTCTTTCTGGCGTACAGGTAGAAACCGACGCAGAAAGATTAGCTGATGGCTGCGATGCTTTAGTAGTTGTTACCGAATGGGAACAGTTCAATAGTCTTGATTACGCTAAGATGGCCAAATTAATGAACCATCCCGTTATCATCGACGGACGTAACTTCCTCGATCCCGAAGCAATCATTAGAGCAGGATTCCAATACATTGGTGTTGGTCGTTAAATAGTTGATAAATTAATACACAGTTGTAGAGACGCGATATATCGCGTCTCTACATTTTTTTGGATGGTAACTAGTGTTCTGTGTCATAAATCTAGATGGGTTTGTAGTTGGCGATTTATCGCTCTGAGGACTAAAGTCCCAACTACGAACATAAAAATAACTCCTAACTCCTAACTCCTAACTCCTAACTTTTAACCCTTCATCCTTGCAACTGCGTGCCAAATTAATCCAGTGTTGGGTTTCACTATCTCCCTCCGGGAGACGTTGAGCCGCACGCTCCGCGTGAACGCTAACGTTCAACCCAACCTACGCCATAGGAAATCTTCTGCCGGGAAGGGAGTAGTGTTGTGTCTCATAAATCTAAATGGGTTTGTAGTTGGCGATTTATCGCTCTGAAGACTAAAGTCCCAACTACGAACATAAAAATAACTCCTAACTCCTAACTCATAACTCCTAACTCCTAACCCTTCATCCTCGCAACTGCGTGCCAAATTAATCCAGCTACAATCAGCGCTAAACCCACTTGCCAAATAAAAGGTTCCACCCAAAAAGCTAGAAATACACAAGCTGATAAACCAAGAATTGACAACCATTTGGGATAAAGTCTTTCATTACTTGGTAGGGAAAATGCAGCTAAATTGGTAACAGAATAATAAATCAAAACAGTAAAAGCACTGAATGACCAAGTTGTTTTAACATTGCCAATTAAAACTAAAACAGAAATTATTGCACTTACTGCAATTACAGCAGGTATTGGAGTTGTACCACTATGATTCAACCTTCCAAAAAACAAGGGCATATCTCGTCTTCTTCCCATCGCTAACAAGACGCGAGATAAACCCAAAATCAAATTAAGCAATACTCCCAACATTGCAAAAATTGCCCCAATCGCCAATATTTGCGCTCCTCCCGGAATCCCAAAGCTACGCACGGCGACTTCTAAAGGTGCTGCTTGCGAAGCACTAGCCAATTCACCCAAACTTTCTGCTCCTACCCCTGCCACGGCAATAGTGGCAACTCCCATATAAAGCAGCATTGTCACTATCATCGTGACAATAATAGCTTTAGGAATAGTTTTTCGCGGCTCTTTGGCTTCTTCTCCCAAAGTCGCAATTCTACCGTAGCCCGTATAAGCGACAAACATTAAAGCGCTCGCATGAAGCACTGTAGAAAACGAACCATTAAAAGGCGTGAGATTTTCCCTACCTGCGGTAATTGCTGTTGGAATTCCCCCTAATATAAAGAAAAGTAAACTAAAAATCGTAACAGACACAATTACGATATTTACTCGATTAGAGCGGCGAATACCATTTAAAACCACAGCCGTAATTACCAACACCGCAGCCAAAGCTAAAGGTATCAGCAAACCGCTTCCCGCTAAACCCGCTGCATTCAAGAAATAGCCAGCAAAACCCAAAGCAGCAGTAGCCGCAGAAGCAGATTTTGCTAACAAAAACATCCATCCAGCAGTAAAACCT
>JBCCLY010000237.1:0-6380 GCA_039026655.1 Cyanobacteria bacterium P01_C01_bin.38
AATCGTGGTTTTTTCTTTGAAGCTTTTAATTTAAAAAAATTTACTGAAAAAACGGGTATTAATGTTAACTTCGTTCAGGATAACCATTCTTACTCAAAACGAAATGTATTACGAGGTTTGCATTACCAAATCGAGCAACCGCAAGGAAAATTAGTACGCATTGTTGTTGGTAGTATATTCGACGTTGCAGTAGATATCAGAAAAAGCTCTCCCACTTTTGGTAAATGGGTAGGTTGTGAAATTAGCGCCGAAAATAAACGTCAAGTATGGATACCACCAGGTTTTGCTCATGGTTTTGTAGTGCTTTCCGAAGTTGCAGAAGTTCTCTATAAAACTACAGATTATTATGCACCTCATGGAGAGCGTACTATCCTTTGGAGCGATACCGATTTAGCTATCGATTGGCAAGTCATCGATCGCCCAATTGTTTCTGATAAAGATGCAGCGGGTGAATCTTTTAAGATGGCTGAAGTTTTTGCCTAATGTTTTTTATCTGAAATCTTACACTATTCGCAGCAACCACAAAGAAACCCGGTTTCTATTCGTGAAAAAATATCTTGAAAGTTGTTTAATCAACAAGAAACCGGGTTTCTGATAATGCTGCGAGATGTAAATCGCAATTAATTTGTATCTAAATGGATACTATAGTAATTCCAATTAATTTCCGTAGTGCGTTAACGCAGTGTTTCCGTAAGGAAATGCATCTTGCTCGCTCCATGCTAGCGAGCAAGATGCTCGCACTACCATCTATTTTTTATTTGGAATGACTATACATCTCCAAATTATGCTGGCAAAATATCTCAAGATTTCTAATTTTAAGTAGAAATTACAGCACCGAAATTCTGCGTCCAATAAGTGTTGTAATTTATCTCTCCCGTGTCGTTAGCTAAGTAATGATACCCAACTCCGATTTCTTTAAAGTTAGGATTGAGAATATTTTCGCGATGCCCTGGACTATTCATCCACCCTCTGACAACTTCTTCGGCACTAATGTAACCTGCGGCGATGTTTTCACCTACATAAGGAGATTGATAACCAGCTGATTTAGCGCGATCGCCAACCTTGGTACCATCGGAACCTGTATGGCTGAAGAAGTCACTCAAAGCCATATCTTGACTATGTACTTGAGCAGATTCAGATAGATTTACATTTAAAGTAAGAGCCTGCAAACCATGCTCAGCGCGATAAGAATTTGTTAATGCAACAACCTCTTCGATCAAAGGATTTATGGTTGGAGATGAAGTCGTATTACCAGTTGTCGCAGAAGCCTGAGTAGATGGAACAGGTGCAGATTCATTCAAAACTATAGTGTCGGATTCAGTATCTATCGGAGTTACAGACAGGCTCAAATTATAGTTACTATTAGATGCTCCTATTCCTGGGAAAACCCTAATATAGTAGTCTCCAGTTTCTAAATTATTAACGTTTAGAGATTCGTTGATGTTACTATCGCTGGCTGCACGAGAGATAATCTCACCACTACCGTTCAACAATTCCACATCTACATCTGCACTTAATCCGTTAACTGTAATTTCGAGATTGTTATTCGGATTACTCAAATTCAAACTATAGAAATCATCTTTGTCAGAATTTCCAATAGAATCTCTAAAAACTATTTCACCTTCTTCTAAAGCTACTGCACGAGCGCTTTCTAAGCTGTTACCAGCAGAGTCACTTTCAATAAAACCACTGGCATCAAGTCCATCATTCAAACCTGAAGTGACGAAGTGTTCGTAAGCATCTCTATAGGTAAAAACCGAATTCTCTAACGAGGAGTTGTTATCTAAATAGTGCTTAACATCAAATCCTGATGCTGATGCTCTGCCTTCATTCAAACCATTAAGTACGAAATGCTCTAAAAGCTGCTTGTTATCTAATGAGCTAGCTGCTAAATCGGCATGAGCATTTTTATAGAATTCTGCATCAAAAGCAGGTGAAAAAGAATCGCCGCTATTCAAACCTTCAATTACCAAATTATCAAATGCCTGTTTATAGCTATTACCAAAAGCTTGGGCGACATCAGGATTATCAGCTAAATAATAGTCAAGGCTGACAAACGGTGAAAATGAATCTCCTGCGGCTAAACCACGATTTTTTAAATCCTCAAATAGTTCTGCGTTATTTAAATCCGCTAACTCACTATTACTTTCTTGGTAGAAATTCAAGTCAACAAGTGAGGAAAATTTCCGCCCTTGTTCGATACCATAATTAGCTAAATGCTCGTAAGCTTGTCTGTTATTTAATTCAGCTAAATCGCTATTGCTAGCACGATAAAAACTTAAATCTACCAAAGATGAGAATTCCAGATCATTTTCTAAACCGTAACTTTGAAAATGCGACCATGCTTGGCTATCACTCAAGCCATTCAAATCAGAATTAGCCGAACGATAGAAGTTAGCATCAAATAAATTGATAGGCATAGGTTTATTAGGGAACAACACAAAAAAACTTTGCAAACGTTTGCTTTCGTCAGCGTTCCTATACCACGTGGTTGAAAATCATAAAACCGAAGTTTTATAATTTTAAGAAAAAATTAAACATTACTCTAAGTAGGAATTATAGCAAGATTATCACAAGAATTTTTGTCTTCTACTATAAGTAGTATTTCTAGGGAGGCTGGTAATTTTTTTGAAAAACAACCAGTTCATAAGCGATTCACAGAATCTTTACAAATATCAATGTAAATAAATACTAAACACTTTTACTAAGAAATATAAGTATATTTAAACATTAATTATTTTTTAACCGTAGGATTTTAACTAATGTTATCTGACAATATTTTTTGTATCTTTGTATTTACTGGCTAGAAAAATAATCGTAAATTGAAAAACTTTACCTAAAAAGTTATCTATTAGCTTAACCAAGTTATAAGGAAATATTATGTGCAAACAGAATCTTCAGGAAGATAGCATTTGCTGTATTTGAGAATCATTTACTATGTAGGTTTACTGAATAGAATATATATGTGAAACAAGTAATTCATCACAAACAAGTCTTATAAGTCGTAATCACTATATAGAATCAATACTTTAAGTTGATAGATGCCATAATGGTCATAAAATTAACCAGGAAAGATAATTTATCTAAATTACGAATAAGTAATAATGTTATCTTTATACTAAAAATTACAGTAATAGCACCGAAATAATCTCAAATCATTATTATTAAAAATACTAATATCGTTTGTTATTTATATAATTAACCTTCACTACAAAAATATTAAGCGGCGATCGCCTTCCAATATATGATTTTTCTATAAGCGTAGAATTAATAGACTAGTAAATAGATTAGAAATGTAGGGAATATTTCATATTCGAGACAAATCATATGAGCAAATCAATTTTGCTAATTGGCTGCAATGGGCAAGTAGGTACTCAATTAAGAAAAACTCTTCAACCCTACAATAATCTAATACCTGTAGCACGCCCTGTAGTAGAACTAAGTCAACCTGAAACCATAAAAGACTTAATCAAACAATACCAGCCAGAAATTATTGTTAATGCTGCTGCTTATACTCACGTAGATAAAGCTGAAAGCGAACCCGAATTAGCAAACACAGTTAATGCTCGCGCCTCGAAAGTTTTAGCCCAAGAAGCTGAAAAATTGCGTGCATCATTGATTCATATTTCTACTGATTATGTTTTTGATGGCAAAAGCAGTTGCCCTTATCAAGAAGACGATTCAACTAACCCTTTAAGCGTTTACGGTAAGACTAAATTAGCAGGAGAAAAAGCTATTCGAGCAAACTGTAGCAACCACATAATTCTGCGTACAGCTTGGGTTTATGGTACGGCAGGAAAAAGCAACTTTGTGAAAACAATGTTGAGATTAGGGGCACAAAAGCCAGAGCTAAAAATAGTTGCCGATCAAATTGGTAGCCCCACCAGGGCAAAAGATATAGCACAAACCATAGCCTCACTAATTTCCCAAAATTCCCATAGAAGTGGCACTTACCATTACACCAACAGCGGTGTAGCCAGTTGGTATGACTTTGCTGTTGCCATTTTTGAAGAAGCAAGATTATTAGACTTTCCTTTGAAGATAAAACGCGTCATTCCCATTACAACTTCCGAATACCCAACTGCTGCCACTCGCCCTAGCTATTCAGTTCTTAATTGTGCCAAAATATCAACGCTTACTCCATCCTATCCACCTCATTGGCGGCAAAGCCTTAGAGAAATGCTTCAAGAATTTCGACAATTGAGTTAGCTGTAGATTAAAAAACTAGAATAAAAAGCCAAAAGATTTAAATAAGTCGGCACAAATAAACTGAACTATGTCACAAAATGAAAATTGGCTTAAAACCCTTACCCCTGCTGCCTACTCCCTACTCCCTACTCCCTCGTCATAGTTATAATTTTCAACGCCAACCTACTTATCAAAATCTAAGCTTTTACTAACTCCATTGCCAATGCCCCATGCCCAACGCCCCATCCCCAAAATATATGAAAGCATTAATCCTCTCTGGCGGTAAAGGTACGCGACTTCGCCCCCTTACTTACACTGGAGCGAAACAACTAGTACCTGTAGCGAACAAACCGATTTTATGGTATGGCATCGAAGAAATGGTAGCTGCCGGTATAACTGATATCGGTATCATTATCTCGCCAGAAACTGGAGAAGAAGTTAAAGCCAAAACCGGAAATGGGGATAAATTTGGAGCTAGTATCACCTACATTTTACAAGAGCAACCGGCAGGGCTTGCCCATGCTGTAAAAGTTGCTCAATCTTTCTTAGAAGATTCGCCTTTTGTAATGTACTTAGGTGATAATCTGATCCAACAAGGTGACTTAAGTTATTTTCTCGAACAATTTCAACAGCAACATCATGATGCGCTGATTTTGTTGCGTACTGTGAATAATCCTAGCGCCTTCGGAGTCGCCAAAGTTGATGAAAATGGAAAAGTTTTAGAACTCATTGAAAAACCGAAGATACCTCCTTCAAATTTGGCTTTGGTAGGAGTTTACTTCTTTTCTAAAATTATTCACGAAGCCATTACTTGTATAAAACCTTCTGCAAGAGGTGAATTAGAAATTACCGATGCTATTCAATATTTAATTAGTCAGAAAAAGCAAGTATTAGCCTGTAAGCTAGAGGGTTGGTGGCTAGATACAGGAAAAAAAGATGATTTATTAGAAGCTAATCGTTTAATTCTTGATACCAGCTTACAAACATCAATTAAAGGAGTTGTAGACAATCAAAGTCAAATAATTGGCAGAGTCGAAATCGGCAGCGATTCAAAAGTTATTAACTGTACAATTCGCGGCCCGGTAATCATTGGTAATAATTGTCATTTAGAAAATTGTTTTATTGGCCCTTATACCAGCATTGCTAACGAATCCACTTTAGTAGATACCGAGTTAGAGCATAGTGTAGTCTTGGAAGGTGCTAAAATATCCGGAATTTATCAACGAATAATAGATAGTTTGATTGGACAAAGAGCGCAAGTTACCTTAGAACCTCGTCGCCCAAAAGCTTTACGATTTATGATTGGTGATGATTGTCAAATTGAATTGATTTAAAAAATTTAATAAAACTTAAGTAGGTTGGCGTTGAAAATTGTAACTATGACGAGGGAGTAGGGAGTAGGGAGTAGGTAGTAAGAGTAAGGGTTTTAAGCTAATTTACATTTTGTGACATAGTTCAGTTTATTTGTGCCGACTTAATTAGATAATTTTATTTGTTACTTGATAACTGTAATTTTCACGACGAAAAAAATAAAAAGCGCGTGATAGCTTTTCTACATGACAGTTCAAATAGCGTCTAATAAACTGGCAAAAAATATATTTGTAGGTATTAATATATTGGCTAGTTTGATTTAGCTTGTTAATTAATCTTTTTATATAGTAATTCCAATTAATTTTCGTAGTGCGTTAGCGAAGCGTGTCCGGAGGACATACATCTTGCTCGCTCGATGCTAGCGAGCAAGATGCATATCCTCCGGACACGCGCAATACCTACGTTACGCTATGTCCTAACGGACACGCTCCGCTAACGCTAGCCGCCGCACGCGACCCGGGAACGCTAACGCACTACCATCTGTTTTTTCCGCAGGAATGACTATAAAGAGTCAAACCTTGAAGTCGTTATCTAATTAGGAAACTTTGTAAAAATAGGCATCTATTTTTTGGCGTTGCTGATTTGATGTATGAAACTGATTTATTGGATAATCAAAACCCTTGTAGAGACGCGATATATCGCGTCTCTACATTTAAATTCATACCGGGATTCAGCAACGCCTATTTTTTAGATGCTCGGAGTTTCCTATCAAATTTAGATAGGTTTGTCTTAACTTCAATGATTTATTTTTTAATAGTTAACTATTATTCTACAAATCTAGTCCGTAAACTGATTAATTCTATTCCAACAGATTTAAGTGT
>JBCCLY010000238.1:0-6368 GCA_039026655.1 Cyanobacteria bacterium P01_C01_bin.38
AAAATGAACGATTTAAATCTTGACGTAAAGACAGATTTGCTCAAAGCCGTTCAGGGACATGCTGACGGCGTTTCTTTTGAGGGCAAGGGATTAAAGTTAAAAGATATTCGTCTTTCTGAAATTCAGTTCAAAACTGATGATATTGATATTAACCCTCTTAAGGTTTTATTTGGTGAAGTTGAATTAGATCATCCAGTAAATGCCGAAACTCGAATTGTTTTAAAAGAAGCTGACATTAATCAAGCTTTAAAATTGGATTTAGTTCGCAATTTACTGTATGAGTTTTTGACATTCCATACTGAAAAAAGAATTGTTACTATTTATCCTAAAAATATCCAGTTTCGTTTGCCTGGAAATAACATAATCATTATTGAAGGAGAAATAATTTTAGATTCGGGTTTGGAGAAGAAACCTTTGGATTTAAGAGCCGATGTACGTTTGGAATCTTTAGACAAGCCGATTGTACTTGATGGCTTTAAATGTAATACCCCAGAAGGAATTGAGTTAGAAATAATAGTTGCATTAATTGATAAAATTCATAAGTTGCGAAAATCACCTTATTTTGAATTAAAAGATGCAGCGTTACGAATTAATAGTTTAAAAGTGCAGCAAGGTAGTATCATTTTGCAAGGGCAAGCTCATCTGCAAAAAATTCCCGAAAATATACCCTTTGGGGAATAAATTTATAAGCGTGCTTATATGACTGCGGTATGATGTAACTTTTTGCGGGAATCCCTAATATAAAGATTACAATATATTCCATATCTAGAACTTATTAACTATGCAACAGTATGATGTTGTAATTATCGGTGCGGGACATAACGGATTAGTTTGTGCTGCTTACTTATTAAAAGCTGGCTATACTGTTGCGTTGTTAGAAAAACGTGCTGTCCCCGGTGGTGCCGCTACTACTGAGGAAATTTTGCATAAAGAAGCACCGGGATTTAAATTTAATTTGTGCGCGATCGACCACGAATTTATTCACCTTGGCCCTGTTGAAGAAGAATTAGAATTAAAAAAATACGGATTAGAATATTTATACTGCGATCCAGTTGTATTTTGTCCCCATCCAGACGGAAAGTATTTCTTAGGACATAAGTCTTTAGATAAAACCTGTGCGGAAATTGCTCGTTATTCTCAACGCGATGCTGTAAAGTATAAGGAATTTACAGAGTATTGGCAGCGTGCTTTGGGTGCAATGATTCCCATGTTTAACGCACCACCAAAGTCAATTATAGATATTGCTGGTAACTACAATATTACTAAAATTAAGGATTTATTTTCAGTAATTGGTTCGGTAGACAAAACGCTGGATTTTGTACGCAATATGTTAACCAGCGGTGAGGATATTCTTAATGAATGGTTTGATTCGGAATTCCTGAAAGCACCATTAGCCAGACTTTGCGCCGAATTGGGTGCGCCACCTTCACAAAAAACACTGGCGATCGGTGCGATAATGATGGCGATGCGTCACAATCCTGGAATGGCAAGACCTCGCGGTGGTACTGGTGCATTAACCCAAGCTTTGGTTAATTGTGTTACCAGCAAAGGTGGCGTTATCTTAACCGAGCAGCACGTAGAAAAAATCTTGATTGATAACGGTAAAGCTGTTGGTGTTAGGGTTGCGGGTGGTAAAGAATATCGTGCAAAAGAAGCGGTAATTTCTAACATTGACGCAAAACGAGTATTCATGCAAATGGTAGATAAAAGCGATTCCGATGCAGCAGATCCAGATTTGCATGAAAGATTGAAGCGTCGCATTGTTAATAATAACGAAACTATTCTTAAGATTGACTTGGCGTTAAATGAGCCGCTACGTTTTGAACACCACGAACATAAAGACGAATATTTAGTTGGTTCAATCTTAATTGCCGATTCAGTAAATCATGTAGAACAAGCCCATAGCTTGTGTACCTTGGGTCAAATTCCCGATGAAAATCCATCAATGTATGCCGTTTTACCAAGTTATTTAGATCCGAGTTTGGCACCTCCAGGAAAGCATACTTTGTGGATTGAATTTTTTGCTCCCTATCAAATAAAAGATGCTAACGGAACTGGTTTAAATGGTACTGGTTGGACTGATGAATTGAAAAATAAAGTAGCAGATAGAGTCATAGATAAGCTAGCAGATTACGCACCGAATGTGAAAGATGCTACTATTGCTCGTGCTGTAGAAAGTCCTGCCGAATTAGGTGAAAGATTGGGTGCTTATAAGGGGAATTACTATCACGTTGATATGACATTAGATCAGATGATTTTCTTCCGTCCCCTACCTGAAATTGCCAATTATAAAACCCCCATTGAAGACCTGTATTTAACAGGTGCCGGAACTCATCCAGGTGGTTCAATTTCCGGAATGCCGGGACGTAATTGTGCAAGAGTATTATTGCAGAATAAGCAACCTATGCAGCAGGGTTTGAAGGATGCCAGAGAAACGATTACAAATACCTTTGAGTCGATGTTTAAGAAGTAAATAAAAGGTCAAAGGTGAGCCATTGCGGTCTTGGGGGTTTCCCCCATGTGAGCCGGAGGCTTTCTAGCCCGCACGCTCCGCGTGAACGCAGAGTGCAAATGGCGAACCCCGGAGGGGTTAAAGGTTAAAGGTCAAAGGTAAGTAATTGTAGGTTGAGAAACCCGGTTTTTTTAAAAAACCGGGTTTCTGAATTTCAGCAGTTTTTAAATATCAATTACCCTACTCCATATCCTGTTAAAGGTCGTTTATAAGGTGGATGTAAACCTAAAATAATATCATCTTTCAATACACCCATCTCGATTAATTCTTCAGCTAAATCAGCTTCTGTCATATTTCGTTGAATCCATATTTTTTCCTCTTTAATATCTATATGAATCAAACAATTATAAATTCTTTTAAATCCTTCCCAACCGATATCTAAAAGTTGATAATGATTTCCTTCTGTATCAAACACCAGCTGACATTCAATATCAGCATCTCCATTATCGTATCCAGAAGCAGAATGAGTTTTTAATAACTGATAAACTGCTTGTCGATATTTTTCTAATTTTTCCATTGGATAATTATCTCCTGGATTGGGTCGTAAATTAATAATAATATTTGATATATTTTTATTGCTTCTTGAGTAAATCGTTCTTGGAAAAAAGTTTCATATGTATCAACCGGAACAGCCAGATATAAAACTCGATCGGGTTCACTCATCTGTAGTGCTAAACGATAGTTTAAAAATTGCCCTAACGCAGAATGAAAATCTGTAATCGCTGAAGTATTAAGAAAACTTTTGATTTCAATAGCTATTTTTTGTTTTGCCTTTTCCGCTGCTAGAACTTTTTCTGCTGCTAAATCAATTTCAAATTTTACTTTATCAATTTTAATTATTAATGGGTCTGCTGTAATTGTCCACTCTTCTTTTATAAGTGCTTGTTTTACTGCATCATGAAATAAATCTTTCGCTGCCATCATTAAGAGATAATATTGCTTATATATATTGTAAAACAAGGTTTGCAAATTATGATATAGCTTAACTACCACATAATTTGTCATTTTGTGCCAAACTCTTAATTTTTAATGTCTACATATATTCCTGAAAATATAAATAATAGAATTTCTGCGGAGCGATAAAGGATGTTGTTGCTATTTATTGATTGCTTTTAGTTCGCCCCACGCGACTTTCATTCTGAAAGCATCCTCCTATTGGCTAGATAATGTCATCCTCGCTACAGATGACAAGGTATATACAAAACTGATGCAATATATGTAGCGTAGCCAATGCAAGAAAATGAAACAACGGGTTTTAATTTTAGGTGGAAGAGGACGCATCGGTAGTAGTGTTGCCCATGATATTGCTAAGCATACGCAAGCGGAAATTACTGTTACTGGACGTAGAGCTATAGAAAAGCAGCCAGAAACCTCTTTTAAATATCTTGTTTTGGATTTAGCAGAAACTGAAAAATTACGCGAAGCTATTTCTAATTCCGATATTGTGATTCATTGTGCTGGTCCTTTTCACTACCGAGATACTACCGTTTTACAAATCTGCATTGAGCAAGGTGTTAATTATTTAGATGTTAGCGACCATCGTTCCTATACTAGTAAAGTATTAACGCTTCACGAACAAGCTATTGAAAAAGATGTAACAGCAATAATTAATACAGGTATTTTTCCTGGAATTTCTAATAGTATGGTGCGTCAGGGTGTCGAACAATTTGATGAAGCCCAAAAAATACATTTAAGTTATATTGTCGCTGGTTCTGGTGGTGCTGGTGTTACGGTAATGCGAACCACTTTTTTAGGTTTGCAAAATCCCTTTGAAGCCTGGATAGATGGTAAATGGGAAACGGTGAAACCTTACACAGAAAGAGAAACTGTTAGTTTTTCTCAACCCTACGGACAAAACGGAGTTTACTGGTTTGATATGCCAGAAACTTTTACTTTACCTAAAGCTTTCCCTACAGTTAAAAGTGTTGTTACTAAGTTTGGTTCGGTTCCCGATTTTTATAATCATTTAACTTGGATAGCTGCAAACGTATTTCCTAAATCATGGATTCAAAGTCGTGGTGGTGTAGAATTTTTAGCTCAAGTTAGTCATAAAATGACTGATGTTACTGATAATTTAAGTGGAATAGGTGTAGCAATTCGCTCGGAAGTTACAGGAATAAAAGATGGTGAAACAAAAAGTTATTGTTCTACTTTAGCTCATGAAAATACCGCAGTAGCTTCCGGTTATGGTACGGGTAGCATAGCTCAATTATTACTCGAAGGGAAATTGAAAAAGCCGGGAGTGTACCCTGTAGAAGAAGCTTTACCAACCAATTTATTTGAACAAACCATGCAAACTAGAGGTATAGAGATTAATCAGCAATGGTTATATAGGAATCAGGTTTGAATATTGTTAGCGTAGCGTGTCCGTCAGGACATAACAATTTTTTGAGAAAGGGAACAGGGAACAGGGAACAGGGAACATGGTGCAAGATGTGAGACTAAAGGTAGTGAATGACTCTAGACAACCATCATTCATTACCTTAAATAATTATGATTAATATAAAACAGCTTTGACATTAATTTTATTAATAATACGGATTATACACTTACGTATTCAATAAAAAGTAATGATAATATCAATAAGAAACACAAAAGTAATCTCTCTTAAGAGAGATAAATTAAATAAATCTGCTTACTGCGTTTTTTTCACAGTCGAATCAAATAGTAGTAACCGGCTAAATTGAAGTAGAGCCATTGTGATAAGCGCATCGCATTCGCTTGTACTTGCCTCAAACATACCATTAACTTACTATCTGGGTGTCTTATGGTTTATTCTGGTTATGTTCAGCAGAAGCATAAAAACTGCATTTCTAGGTTATTTACGACAAACTTAAGTAGTTATTGGAAAAAACGTTTATCTTTGTTTTCTGAAAATTCGATTGTTTTAATTGTTGATAATGATGCTGATAACTTGATGTTAACCCAACAAATAGTTAAAATGTTGGGTTTTTGTGTAATTACTGCCAAAGATGGTGAAAGTGCTTTAAAAATGATTAAAAAATACCAACCTGCGTTGGTATTGTTAGAAGTAATGTTACCGGAAATAGACGGTATTGGTGTTGCAAAGTATTTGCGGAAGAATAAGAATTTAGTACCTGTGATTGCCCTTACCAGTTTACCTAGCGATATGTTTCGAGATCAAGCCTTGATGGCAGGTTGTAATGGATATATTGAAAAACCCTTTCAAATAGAATATTTGGAAACTGCAATTAAGCAACTTCTATTTTTACCTACTACCACCCTCAGCTATTAAAGATAATTTTGGCTCTTCTACACTTAGTATGCTAAAAAAACATTCAAAAAAGGGAAGAGGGAATAGGGAACAGGGAACAGCGAAAAAATATTTTTTTAGATAAATTTAATCAACAGATCGGATAATTATGCTTCACAGCAGGAGTTTCAGCTTTATTTTCTAAAATTTAAGCATACTAGTGCTGAGGAACCATAATTTTAAATCCAATTAATTTTCTGATGTGCTAGTTTTAATTTTACTTGCAATATTTTTGTTATACCAATTCATTGAAGGTGTTGCACTAATTCCATGTAAGAGTACTGAAACTACAACAATACTATAAGTTATCCAGGATATTTGTTCGCCTAAATCTCCTTTCAAACCTTTAGTAAGAGCATAGGCAAGATAATATAAGGAACCTACTCCGCGAATCCCAAACCAACCGAATATCCAACGCTTTTGGGGATAAAACTTTTGGCGATGCGGGTATATAGTTTTTTTACCAATTGTGCTTATAAAAACTCCTAAAGGTCTAATTACGAAGAACAGTAAAAATATTACTAAAATTGATTGTGGCGCAAATTTCGCGATTGGTTCATATAGTAATATCGTGCCCAACAG
>JBCCLY010000239.1:0-6365 GCA_039026655.1 Cyanobacteria bacterium P01_C01_bin.38
ACAGGAAATGGCTCAAACTAAGCAAGAGGATGCTTGTTGAAATTTTCCTGCACACAATTAAATTAAAAATCGAGATCGAGATTTAATTATTAATTTGATTTTTATCAATAGACTTGCTGACATATTACATTTTCAAGAAAAAGCTATAATCGTAAGCTTATTTTTATATTTACAGCACTTTGCAGTTAAATGAGGTACATTCTTCTACTCCCTACTCCCTACTCCCTACTCCCTTATCACAATATGTTCTGTACCTCATTAAGATGAAATCCGCTGTATATTTACATCCTGGCAAAGTTAGCGATTAGAAATTTATTTAAGTGCAAAATTCCTAAAAAATTAGTCTATTTTTATAAATGTGATGATTTTTAACATTACTGATTTTTACTTCCTTTGCTTAAATCTCGATCTGATAAGACTTTAAAATTTTAAAATTGAGCAATTGCACTTCTCAACAGACTTGCTGCAATAGGAGAATTTTTTAAATTAAATTGTTTCTGTGAAGATACCGAGTATTTACTTAGGTACGCAGCAAGCTAAAAACTCGAAAAATGAAGATATAAAAAGGGATTGGTGCTTATCAATAATTTTACTGATAGTACTTAAACAAATCCAAAATAAAACTAAGTATTCTTCCTAGAGGTGTGGGCGATCGCTCTATTTTTTAAGCCAGGGGTTCCCCAGATTTAAATCCTAATTGGTTTAAAACCGCTTCTTTAATCAAAAAATAGCGCTACAGGCATCTATATACTCGCAATCACCTTTGAAAGTCTATTCTGTGAGCCTTATACTGCTTGGCAATGAATTAAATTTACGAGCATACCGAGAATAAACATATTCATGGGATTAATTTTTTTTGCTTATTGTAACTATTTTTATATAAATAGATAAACAAAAACTATTATTACGTTAATTTAACGAGTGATAGACTTTTACAGATAATAGTGTTTTAAATATTAAGTAATAAAGTCAAATAATCGACTATAAACGAGGGTTACATCTAAAACCTTTTTTGTTTTGGGTGTAACTTGGACATTAACGAACAAAAACGACCTATACATTGCAACCCTTTGTCTATCTAGGTGAAGGAAAGTTATGAAGTCAATTTGAAAAGAAACTATTAAGAGGAAACAACAGTGAGACTAGCAGTTTACGGAAAAGGCGGAATCGGTAAATCCACAACAAGTTGTAATATTTCCGTTGCCTTAGCCAAGCGCGGTAAAAAAGTTCTACAAATTGGTTGTGACCCCAAACACGATAGTACTTTCACCTTGACAGGATTTTTAATTCCAACAATTATTGATACCCTTCAAGAAAAAGATTTTCACTACGAAGATATTTGGCCAGAAGATGTTATTTATAAAGGTTATGGCGGAGTAGATTGTGTAGAAGCTGGCGGTCCTCCCGCTGGTGCCGGATGTGGCGGTTATGTAGTTGGAGAAACCGTAAAACTACTCAAGGAACTTAATGCTTTTGATGAGTATGATGTAATATTGTTCGATGTTCTAGGTGACGTTGTTTGTGGTGGATTCGCAGCACCGCTTAACTATGCTGATTATTGTCTAATCGTTACTGACAACGGCTTTGATGCTTTATTTGCTGCTAACCGTATTGCCGCTTCTGTAAGAGAAAAAGCTCGGACTCATCCACTGAGATTGGCGGGTTTAATTGGCAACCGTACCTCAAAACGCGATTTAATCGAAAAATATATTGAATCCGTTCCCATGCCAGTTTTAGAAGTTCTACCTTTGATAGAAGATATCCGTGTTTCCCGAGTCAAAGGTAAGACTTTATTTGAAATGGCGGAAACAGAACCTTCCTTAAACTTCGTATGTGACTATTATCTGAGCATTGCCGATCAGCTTTTAGCGCGTCCCGAGGGGGTAGTTCCACAGGATGCTCAAGATCGAGAATTGTTCTCATTGTTATCAGATTTTTATCTAAATCCGAATAAACCACAGGTTGCTAATCCCGAAGAGGAACTAGACTTAATGATTGTATAAATCATTAGTTTATTTCTCAGGATGAGGAGATAAAATGGCTTTCTTTTATAGTTTCACGGATTCGTTAAAGCAGAAGTGGTTGCAATTCTACGCCTCGAATCGCGACTGGATTAAATTACACATGGAGGTGGATTCGGTTTACACACCCGACGGTGGTAAGCGCCCGTCTTCATACCTCATCCTGGGAGTAGCAAACGCCCTGGAGCCAAAGTTAGCGCAGTTAATGTTGCCGTTTTCCAAGTTGAATGCAGATGCTGATACTTTGATTGAAGTATTAGATTTGCACTTCGATCCAGATACAGCCATTGGAGAACAGCCCGTGCAGCCATCATTTGACGAGGATGAGTCCTCGGAGTCGGAATTTTCCACTTCGGAAAGCTCAGACGAATTCGCTGGTGTTGCAGCATTCGAGGATGATTCTCAGGAAGTAGAAAATATTGTCGCTCCTGATATGGATCTAGGAGATTCTCAAGACGGAACTTTAGTAGTAGAAGAAGCTTGGGGTGGACAAGAGTTAGAAGAAACTAATAGTAGCGAAGACAGCGGATTAGATGACATCCAAGCTGAAGGTTTGGGAGATATTTCTGAAATTTCTGATATGTCTCTAGGTGAAGAACAATTGGACTCATCGGATTCAGAAGAATCCGCACCAACTCCAAGCGCAGATGATGACGCATTTGGCGACATCTCCTTTGACGAATTCAAAGATGGAGATAGCACTGGCTTCGGCGATGCGCTAACAGACGTATGGGGCGAAGAAGCTAAACAAAAAGATAACGAAATATTTTCAGGGGAAGATATGACAGACGGCTCTATTGACGATTCGGAAATAGCCCGTCTCTTCCCCAACAGCTAATAAATAGTTAGGAGTTATGAGTTATGAGTTATGAGTTATGAGTTAAGAGTTATGAGTTAAGAGTTATGAGTTATGAGTTGTGAGTTGTGAGTGAGTTATAAACTTTAACTCTTCACTTTCATTCTCCTAACTCCTAACTCCTCACTCCTAACTCCTAACTTCTAACTCCTCACTCCTCACTCCTAACTTAGAACTTAAAGGGGAGATAATAAAATGACAGTTGCTGAACCACAAGCTTTAAATTTTGAGTGTGAAACAGGTAATTACCATACTTTTTGTCCGATTAGCTGCGTAGCGTGGTTATATCAAAAAATCGAAGATAGTTTCTTTTTGGTAATTGGCACAAAGACTTGCGGTTACTTCTTGCAAAACGCAATGGGGGTAATGATTTTTGCAGAACCCCGCTATGCAATGGCGGAATTGGAAGAAGGAGATATTTCAGCACAACTCAACGATTATGAAGAACTCAAAAGATTGTGCTTGCAAATAAAACGCGATCGCAATCCCAGTGTAATTGTCTGGATTGGCACCTGCACCACTGAAATCATCAAAATGGACTTGGAGGGTTTAGCCCCCCGTTTAGAGGCTGAAATCGGCATTCCAGTGGTAGTAGCGCGGGCAAATGGCTTAGACTATGCTTTCACTCAAGGAGAAGATACCGTTTTAGCTGCAATGGCTAATCGCTGTCCCAAGGAAGCACCCGCAGCACAGAAAGAGAAAGAAGAACGTAACGGCATTCAAAAGCTGCTTAATTTTGGTAAGAAAAAAGAAGAAGTTGTTCAATCCGATTCTGAGTATGTCGATCATCCACCTTTAATTCTTTTTGGTTCTTTACCCGATCCAGTTATCACTCAATTGACTTTGGAATTGAAAAAGCAAGGTATCAAGGTAACGGGTTGGCTACCGGAAAAAAGATTTACAGAACTGCCAGTAATCGAAGAAGGGTATTATGTCGCTGGTGTCAATCCCTTTCTTAGCCGCACCGCTACAACCTTAATGCGGCGACGTAAATGTAAATTAATTGGCGCACCATTCCCTATAGGGCCAGATGGTACCCGCGCTTGGATTGAAAAAATGTGTTCGGTATTCGGCATTACTCCCAAAGGTTTAGAAGAAAGAGAAGCGAAAATTTGGGAAAGTTTGGAAGAATACGTAAAGTTAATTCGTGGTAAATCCGTGTTTTTCATGGGAGATAACTTGCTCGAAATTTCTTTAGCAAGATTCTTAATTCGTTGCGGAATGACAGTTCCCGAAATCGGTATTCCCTACATGGATAAGCGCTATCAAGCTGCTGAATTACAACTTCTTGAAAAAACTTGTCATGAAATGAACGTACCTTTACCAAGAATTGTTGAAAAACCCGATAACTACAATCAAATTCAGCGAATTAACGAATTGAATCCCGACTTAGTAATTACCGGAATGGCTCACGCTAATCCATTAGAAGCGCGAGGAATAAATACCAAATGGTCGGTAGAATTTACCTTCGCTCAAATTCATGGTTTTACCAATGCGCGAGATATTTTAGAATTAGTAACTCGTCCATTGCGTCGGAATAATAGCTTGAAAGATTTGGGTTGGGATAAGTTAGTTAAAGAAGAAGCTAAAGTTTAAAAGATTTTACTCAGGTTATTTGTAAAATTTCAGAAACCCGGTTTTTTGAAAAAACCGGGTTTCTAAATAAGTGTAGGGTGTGTTGTCGCGGAGCGCAACGCACCATCAAAACGTTATTTTATAATTTCATCATTTATAATCATGGGTTTGTAGTTGGCGATTTATCGCTCCGAAGGACTACAAGTCCTTACTACAAACATAAAATTACCCTGTTAAAATTAATTATATTTCAGGTTATAGATAGCACTTTAGTTTACTTAAGCGTGATTGGCGATCGCCCTGCGGAAAAAACTTTTTGGTTTGACTGAAATTCTCTAAATTATTAACAAGTATATAGGTATTATTTTTCCAGTTATTATGGTGCGTTACGCTCCGCGATAACACACCCTACAAAATTTACAAAGATATTGTGGGGCGGGCATCCTTGCCCGTCTTCTAAAAACTATTGTGCCGAACAATTAGCAATAACTTCCTTATCCATCACAGATAACATCACCGATAAATCTGGAGAAACTTTTTCTATCAAACCTAAATCTTTTACCGCATTATCAAAAGTTTTTCCTTGCAGCATTTGACTTCCTATTTCTAAAACTTGATTCCAAGCAATATCGCTTTCTAAATAAGCTTTCGCTACAGTATTTAGTAAATTTACATAATTATTCCCTTCAAGTTCGGTCATCATTGTATGGGGAATATTAAATAATTTATCAAAGCTGAAATACCAAGATAATGGCTGCTTTTCTATTACCGATTCAAATAAAGTTTTAAGGTCGCTGCGGTCAATAACTGCATCACTTTCGCTAGTTACAATAAATATGGGTGATGATGAATTATCCTTCACTTTGTCAAGAATTTCCTGACCCATATCTAAAAATATTCGTAATGCAGGAAATCGAAATCCTTTATAGCCAAAATTGCCGGGATTATCTTTATTCAACCATTCAAAATATATCGGCAGTACTTCCACCGCAAAATCTACAATTGAATTTTTACTACTTAAATAAGGAGAAAATAATATAGTCTTTTCAATTTCTTGACTAAATTCTAATGTTAGCCAAGCAGCTAAAGTTCCACCGCTCGATAACCCTCCAATTAAGACTCGATCGCCTAGTTTTTGAGCAATTTGTAACCATGAAATTGCATAATCTAAATAAACTTTCCGTTCCAATGGTAGAGGCGGAGGATTATCACCATCAAAATTTCCTGCTACTCCATGACCTGGTTGTAAAGGAATTAGAACATTGTAGCCAGCTTCAAACAATCGTTTTCCTAATGGTTCAAATTGATAGGGACCTGCGGTAAATCCGTGAAAGAAAAGACAAACTTTTTGAGTTGGATTGGGTTGAAAAAAGAATGAGGAACTGCAAGCTTGATTTTTTATTGGTAAAGTTTGCTCCAAATTTTTAGCTTGCTCAATTATGGCTGCTGTAGTGCCCGAATAATCATACATATTTTTGATATTGAAGATTTAGAATTTATTCAAAATTTGTTATATTTTAAGTATCTTTGGCGACCATCTTGAATACATCTTGAGGAGGAAGATTGTTGCCTTATTCGTCTTCGGGCAATGTACTCCCACATTCATTGCTAGTTGAAGAATCGTAATTAAAATGACATTTAAATGAAAAAGTAAGGTAGATGGTAGCAATTTCACTTATTCGCTCTGCCCGTACCTTGTTAAACTAAATCTGGCAACAGCGGCACAGAGGGTTTGTAAAGGGGCTTTTTATGGCAGTAAACGTACAAGAAATTGGCGGATATCTAGACCAACTTGGCTGGGACTATCGTATTGATGAAGAAGAAGATCGTATTGTTACAGGTGTAGAAGGCGATCGCGTTGAGGATTTTCTGATTGTAATTCAGCTAGATGAAGATGGAAAATTTTTCCGCAT
>JBCCLY010000240.1:0-6332 GCA_039026655.1 Cyanobacteria bacterium P01_C01_bin.38
GAGGTTATAGATGAAGGCACATACAATATTTGTTTGTACCATTTGTGCAAGCAAGTGGTCTAATGGTAAGCGTGTTGGTGAAAGTGGTGGTGAAAAGCTACTTAAACGCTTGCAAGATGATTATCCTAATTGGGAATTAAATACAGAATTTACTATTCAACCAGTCGAATGCATGAGCGCTTGTAATCGCTCTTGTGTAATTTCCTTCGCTTCACCTGGTAAAACTACATATCTTTTCGGCGATGTTTCCTCCGATTTAACTCCCGCAGAAGTTGAGGGTGTATTTGATTGTGCGGGTAAGTATTACGTTCATCCAGAAGGTTCTTTACCTTGGGCTGAACGTCCTCAACCGCTAAAAAAAGGGGTTTTAGCAAGAATTCCAGCAGTAGAAGTTCCTGTAGAAAAGGAAAATATTGAACTGGAATTGTGTAATTAAGGATTTGAGAATTTAATTTTAGAAAAATCTTGTCGTAATTAAATTGCAATTGTGCTCCTGTTTGAACAACTGTCCAAATTCGTTTGCAAATATTTTGATATCAGAGAATTGGGTTGATTTATAAGAAAGTTTAAACTTCAAAGTCTATAGAAGTTTTCACTTGGATAGAATACATTCTTGTGGGGTGGACATCCTTGTCCTTCTGAATTATAAGAATTCTGTGTATACTGCACTCAACTGAAAATCGCTATATTTCCTAGGAAAAGGATTTAGAGAGGGAGCATCCCAAATGTGGAAATTTATTTTTTGTAGTGCGTTAGCGAAGCGTGTCCGGAGGACATACATCTTGCTCGCTATACATATCTAGCGAGCAAGATGCATTTCCTTACGGAAACACTGCGTTAACGCACTACCAAATTGTATTTTTACAAAATCGGGATGCTCCCTTTAGAGAGAAGTTTTCCTAGTCAAAACCCATATCTGATATAGAACTCAGGCATCTTCATAAATTAGAAAAAATGAAAATTAAAACTGCGACTTTAGGTTATCCTCGCATAGGTAAAAACCGGGAGGTAAAGAAAGCGTTGGAAGCCTTTTGGAGTGGAAAAATAACATCAGAATCGCTATTACAGACAGTTAAAGAAGTCGAAGAAGCTAACTGGAAAACCCAATTAGATACAGGTATCAATAAGATTGGAGTTGGTGATACCACACTTTACGACCACATTCTTGATTGGACATTTCGTTTCGGTTTAATTCCCGAACGATTTCAGCAATTTTCTGGATTAGAACGTTATTTTGCAATGGCTAGGGGTAAAGAAGGAATACCCGCGCTGGAAATGACAAAATGGTTTGATACCAACTATCATTATTTAGTTCCGGAGATATCTAATCAAGTATTAACAGCAGATTGGAGTGATTTTGTTGAAAGAGTGAGTCGCGCTCAAAAAATCTTAGGTAAACGTACAATTCCTATCGTTTTTGGTCCTTGTACATTGCTACGTTTGAGTAAGTTGGAGGTGGATATTGAGCAAGCTATTTCTGTTTTAACTCCGCTTTATATTAACCTGCTTACCGAATTGAAATCTCTTGGTATTTCTGAAGTACAAATTCACGAACCCGCGCTGGTGTTAGGTGATGCAAATAATTGGCGGGAATATTATCAAACTGTCTATAATTCCCTGTGTAATGTGGGAATACCGCTTAATTTAGTCACTTACTTTGATGACTTGGGTGAAAACTATAGTTGGGTAATGAATTTACCCGTAAATGCAATTAGTTTAGATTTGACTCGCGGAGGTAATTTAGAATTAATCAAAACCTATGGTTTTCCTAAAGATAAACGTTTGGGAGTGGGAATAGTCGATGCAAGAAATATTTGGCAAATTCGTCCTGAAGAAGTTATCTCTAAACTGGAAAACATCAAAGATATAGTCAGGGAATTTGAAGTGCAGCCTTCTGCTTCCTTACAATTTTTACCCTACGACGCAACCCTAGAAACACAACTTCCTGAAGCTTTACGCAATGTTTTGAGTTTTGCCGAACAAAAGCTACAAGAAGTAGTCTTTTTAGCTCAGAAAATTACTGTTTCTGATGCTAAATGTAACCACGAACCTTTAGTTAATTTTAATGAAAAAAATAGCCAAAATAAGTCAAAATTTGATGCTAATAAACTCACGGTTACTCGATACAAAAAAATATAGTTGTCTCGCGTCCCTTTTTCGCTCCTGTCAGAATATAATTAGCACCATGTGATGAAAAAATTGAAGTAGACATTCTCAAAAACAACCTCACAACATTGACATAACCTTGACACAAACTCCCCGAAAGATAAAATAAGTTTTCTGGTAACATTTCGTAAAAAAATACAGAATTCCTATATCGCCAAAAAACAAATAATGTGTTACATCTAATGAATTCAAGGAACAGAATGAGAATGATTCTCGTCCCTTGAATTTAGAACTGATTTATAATAGCAATCTCTGTATTTGTAGGATAAGTAAGTGAAAAAGTTACTCGCTAATTTACCAAGAAAACCCCTAGCGTTTATTTCTCTAGGTTCACTGTTAATGACTGGGAAAATATCCGTCGCTAATGAAACCGTTAAGAAAGTACAACCAGTAAAACGTCCCAATGCTAAAACTACACCAGTTTCTGGTCAAAGCCAAAGAGCTTGTGTGAGACATGCAAAATTCGGTACATTTTTCTGTGCAAATGCGAACCAATTATCTCATCTAAAAAAAGGTAATCCACAAATTGATGCTGCCGATTTAAATAATGAGAAGGCGTTACTTTCTGTTACAGATGAAGAAAGTGATGCTGCTGTAGATATGTTTGGTTGTGATTGTGTTGCATCGATAAACTGTTTACGTAAGCTTCGAAATAGTTTGCCGTAGCATTAATTTTACCGTCATAATCTCTATCTATTTACTGATTAATTATAAATATAGGGTGTAATTACTTCAAAGGTATAGGGTAAGTTGATTTATTTACGTTTTTGTTGTGCCCTATGCCTTTATTTATGAACAGATTATTGTTCTTATTGTTCTTAAAACTTATTTTTCGTTTTTTTTGATGTTCTCAGACCTAATAATCTGCTGATTTCTGTTATTGAAATTATATGAATCGTCGTAACTTTCTGACTTTATTTAATGTAAGCTTATTCGTAAGTTGTTCGCCTTTATTGTTCGCTGCTAGTTACGCAGCCGAATTTAAACAAAAATCCAAAAATAATCCATCTAAATCAAGAAGATGGATTTCTGTCGGAACTGTAGAAGAGTTAGATAAATCTGGTCAAATATTAAAAGAGGAATCGTCTTTAGGTGCAATTTTAGTAATTGGTACATCTAAAAGTAAAAACTTGATTGCCGTTAATCCAACTTGTAGCCATCTTGGTTGTAATGTGGATTGGGAAGCAGAAGAAAATATCTTTTTATGTCCCTGTCATGCTTCAGAGTTCACTACAGATGGTAAAGTCCAAAATGGGCCAGCTGAAAAACCACTCTCAACTTATGAAGCTAGGATACTGTTAAATACAGTAATGGTAAGACCTGTTTAATGGTTATCGTAAATACAATCTGATTCAAATATTGCGAAATATTTACGCAACAGCATCTACCAAACCATAATACGAGTTTAATATTCAGATGACCCTGTTTTAAAGCCTGCCCATTTTTTTGCCAAAATTGTTGACCAGAAACCCGGTTTTTTGGAAAAACCGGGTTTCTAAAATCTCACAAATGATTTAGGAATGCTATATAAAACTGTTTTCTACTATTTTTAGAATTGTCAATCTTCTAACTCTCAGTTTACATTTCAAGAGTATTATCAATACTCTTTACCAGTTTCCGTGCTTATAATATTCCTATCAACCAATTTACTAGTATATATACGTATTTAATAATTACTTTCTGACTTTTTGTTTACTTTTCAACTTTTTTTTCTGTTAACATTTGTTAAGATTTTGTAGAAGAAGCGATGTGAGAAAAGATGCGAAGACTTAAAACACAAATCCCAGTTTGGCTTTCTGGAGCAATAGTAACAATAACTACAATTACTGCTGGTATAAACTTGGGAAGCTTGAACCGAGCGGAGGCTACTGTTGTTTCACAGCTCCCAAAAACTAATCCTACCAAGTCTATTCCTATCTACGTCCCGCAAATCAAGCCAAGATTTTGTCAAAAGGATTTGGAGTCTGCTATTACATCTATCGTTAAAAATCCAAGTTTTAAGACTGCAAGGTGGGGAATTCTGATCAAACCTGTTAGGGAAGACAAGGTTCTTTATCAGTTCAACCCTAATCTTTCCTTAATTCCGGCATCAAATACTAAACTATTAACAACAGCCGCAGCGCTTAGAATTTATGGCGATCGCAATCGTGAAAAGCTTGCTTCCCTTCGTCCTTTGCTAAGTGCGGTGAATCGCTACAGCAACAACAGTAGAGCTAACTCTCTTTTGCGCCGTATTGGAGGACAAAGAGCAGCAAGAAACGCCCTCTCTATTCTAGGTTTAGATGCCAGTGGTTACAAGCAAGCAGATGGTTCTGGATTATCTAGGAATAATCGCGCTAAACCATCAGCATTGGTATCCTTACTTCAGGGTATGTATGTTGGCAATCTCAATAAAGTCGATAGAAGCCTTGAGAATAATTTATTTTATAACTCATTAGCTGTCGCTGGAGTAAATGGAACATTAAGAAATCGTTTTCGTAATACCCCACTCAAAGGCAGACTTTATGGCAAAACCGGGACTTTACGAGGAGTAAGAACCCTTTCAGGATACTTAGAAAATACAGATTATGGTACCATCGCATTTAGCGTTATGGTTAATCAAAGAGGGCAGTCAGGATGGCGATTGATTTCAGCAATAGATAAGATTTTGCTGCAAACGGCTCGGGTAAATCGCTGCGGTTAGATATATCTAATTTTTTGTTGGATAGGCTACAAAATAAAGATTTAATGTTCATCCATAGAGTTATTAATCTATGATTGTTTATAGCATTTATAAGTCTTTGCAAGGTACATCTAAAAACCTCACCCCTAACCCCTCTCCTTATTAATGAGAGGGGAAATGAAGCAAAGTTTTATTGATGTGAGATAAATTTGGGATAAATCATAAATATTTTTATATGTTATCTATTGTTTTCTGATAATCACATACCTATTCGGTAAGAGTAAAAAATAAATATAATTATTGCAAATCATACAAGGTAGGAGTTGAATGTCTATGAGACAAATTTTGCTGCCAATATTTATTTTTGCAACTTTGAGCTTACCAACAAAAACACTCGCTCATGGAACAAAAATTAGCTATGAAAACACTGAAGCAATTGTAATTAAGGCTGCTTATGATACTGGTGAACCGATGGGAAAAGCACAAATTTCGGTTTATTCACCAGATAATCCATCCGAACCTTGGTTAACTGGAACAACCGATGAAAAAGGACGTTTTTTATTTCAACCAGACTCCACAAAATCAGGAAATTGGGAAGTTAAAGTTCGTCATTTAGGACATGGGGGAGTTGTCAAAGTTCCTGTGACAACAGCACAACCAACAGAAATACAACAAACACAGCCAACAGCTAGTCCAAATTCTTCCACTCCGGAACAAGTAGTCAGAGTTCCTGAGTCTGACAACCTTGAATATACACCCGTACAACGAGGTTTGATGATAGCTTCAGTTATTTGGGGATGTGTGGGAACCGCTTTATTTTTCTTAAATCGCAAAAAAAATGCACATATCTGATGGACTTCTTCCAGCACCAGTAGCAATTAGTGGTTATGCTATTACTGGTTTTGCTACCTGGTATTCGTTGCGTCAAATCAACCGTCAATCTGAACCAACTCAAGGTATTCCTAAAGCTTCTTTACTTACAGCAGCATTTTTTGTTGCATCTTCAATTCACATTCCTGTTCCACCCACAAGTGTACATTTAATTCTCAATGGTTTGCTAGGTGTGGTATTAGGATATTATGCATTTCCAGCAATTTTAATTGGTTTATTTTTTCAAGCGGTGATGTTAGGACATGGGGGAATTTCGACTTTAGGACTCAATGCCTTAATTATCGGTATTCCTGCTTTATTAGTTCATTATTTATTTAGTTGGCGAAGTTTTATAGAAAGATATTTTAACAAAAGAGTTACGACAGGAATTTTTGCTTTTTTAGCAGGAGCATTGGGTGTTGCTCTCACGGTTATATTATTTTTTGGTTTGGTAGTTAGTACTCTTGGTACAGGAGAATATGCAGATAGCGAACGTGCTGCAATTTTGGGATTAGTTATTAGTCATATTCCCTTGATGATATTGGAGGGAATTTTTACAACTTTTGTTGTGCTGTTTTTGCAACAAGCTAAACCTCAGTTATTGGAAGATAATGGCTGATAAATTTGCTTTAGA
>JBCCLY010000241.1:0-6326 GCA_039026655.1 Cyanobacteria bacterium P01_C01_bin.38
CGTCCAACTTGTCATTTGATTGGCTGTATTAAAATTGGCAATCACTATCAATAGCCAAGGAATAAAACTTATAACTACGAATAATGACGTTAGTAAATAATTAGTTAAAATTTTAGTGTGACGAAAGCTTTTAAATACAAAGACATAAATTGTATGGGCAATAAAAACAAACAAAGAAAATAGAAACGTGTAAAGGCTTAATGTTAAACTAATTCCATAAAGAAGCCAATTTAATTTATTATTATGTCGTATTGCTCGAATAAAAAATATACTAGATAATAAAATTGTCAAAATCCACAGACTGTATGGCCTTGAATTCTGAGCTTGAATAATATGAACTGGCGATACAGTTATTAAAGCGACAGCAATCCAGCTTATAGTTGGTGATTTGAATAATTCTAAGCATAACCAGTAAACGGCGGGAAATGCTAATAAGCTAGTCAAAGCTGATAAAGTTCTAATAGCAGTTACAGAATCACCAAATATTTGCACCCAAATTCTGGCTAATATAAAATAGAGCGGTGTATGTTGAGGTGCCATTTCCGCTGTAACTTCTATTGTATTAAGTAAATTTTTTCCCGATTTATTTACAAGCTGAAATTTATTAATTACTTCGGGAGTTATTATTTCACCTTTGGGAATTAGCTCGTTAACTTCTTGATGTCTAAATCCTGCTATCCTAACTGTGGTTATACATTCATCTCCATGAAATAACTTTTGCTCGATATTTACAAACCGAAAAAAGATACCTAGTACTAATAAAATCCCGATTAAAGGAATCAGATATTTTTGAGGGAATTGAGAATTTTTTAACATCACGAATTGCTCTCAAATTAAAAACGATTTAATTTTCTCTGTTTAAGAAATATCGTACCTTAAATCGAGTACCCGATATTAGATATTAAGTACCCGTGTAAAATTTATTTAACATTTTGTTTGGATAGGGAACAGGGAATAGGGAGTAGGGAACAGGGGATAAAAAGGGGATAAATAATGGTATTTATTATTAATCTTCATTTTATTATTCAGTAATAATATCAAGCTTCTGAGCAATTCTCTTAACATAAGATGTACTGAAGAACCACCGATACTCATAAATACAGCGCTACGTTTTCGAGTTAGGACGTTTTCCTGTTTCCTACTCCCCATTCCCTGTTCCCTACTCCCTACTCCCTACTCCCTACTCCCTATTATTACTTAGGTAATAACACCAAAAAATACGCTCACATACTGTATTAGTGCTGCAAAAGCACAACTAAATCGGGAGTTTTGCTCTGGCATCTTGTTGATATATGGGCTATTCATAGAGATAAGACAGTTGATGCGAATCAAAGTATCAAATAAGGCATAAGCATAAAAATGAATTTTAATAAAAGAGCATTTACCACTATATTTTTGACCACTCTACTTACCTGTTCCTACGGTTGGCGAGACGAAGCGATAGCACAAACCTTAAAGAAATCTCATACTCAACAAAAAGAAGGTTTGCCTTCTTCAAATCGTAGACGGGGGGCTGCCTCTTGGGCATTCCATCAAAATTCTGCTGGGTACTTGATGGCTTTGATGCCAGAAAAGAAACAGGTATCAACAAAATCAGTCGATCCAAAATTATTATTTTATTTACTTAAAACTTCCGATCCTGTGTATGAAAAGAAATTCAAATATCAACATCTAAACAGCTAACTTCTAAAACTTGACTGGTTCGTTTTCTCTGTTGACTGTAGGTGCGGTTCAAAGGTTGGGATACTTAACAGTGCTACGTTTGGGATAAAACATCACAGCTAATGTAATCGCACCCTAAGTCTCGATGATATAAAAACAATAATCAGTTTTCCTCTTTTGTGTTTACTAAATTTTTCCAAGCATTTTCATCTCTGATATCTGCAATTAGTAGTCGCGGCAAGCGTCAAGTCAAAATATCTCTTATCTCGCTTAACCCGAAGCAGTCGGTGATTGCTGCGGGTATTATTATGACGGGATTGGTATGGGGTGCAAAGCAAAGTGGCTGGTTACAGTTTTTGGAATTAGTTAGCTTTGACTATATGGTGCGCTTGCAACCTGAGAAGAGTGAGGATTCGCGTTTATTGGTGGTAGAAATAACCCAAGAAGATATAAATCGAGAAAATCAATGGCCGATTAGCGATCGCACTCTTGCCAGAGCGTTGCAAAAGTTACAACAGTCCCAGCCAAAGGCGATCGGTTTAGATATGTATCGCAGTGTCCCCCAACAACCGGGACGTAAGGAGTTACTCAAACAACTTGAGGCTGATAATGTTATTAGTATTTATTATATCGGCGATACTGCTGTTGGAGGCGTGTCTCCGATTCCCCGAATAGCTGCAAACAAAGTCGGTTTTAACGATGTTGTTATCGATAATGATAATGTAGTGCGTCGGAATTTTCTTTTTGGCTACGAAGGGGATAAGAAGCATTACTCTTTTTCTTTACGATTAGCTCTCAAATATCTAGAAGAAAAAGGTATTTCCTTGAAGGTGACACCGGATGCACTACATTTAGGTAGCACCGTATTTCCTCGGTTGGATGCCGATGCTGGTGGGTATCAAAATGTTGATAATGCCGGTCGTCAAATCATGATTTTCTATCGTTCGGAGCGTCATGTTGCGCGGATGGTATCGCTTGGAGAAGTCTTGGATGGTAAAGTTGCTTCAGAATTGATTAAGGATAAGGTAGTGCTGATTGGTGCTACAGCTCCCAGCGCCAACGACTTTTTCTTAACTCCTTATAATGCTAGTAACTCAGCAAATCACAGTATGGCTGGAGTGGTGCTACACGCTCAACTCGTCAGCGGGTTGCTTAGCACAACCTTAGACAATCAACCACTGATTTGGTTTTGGCCTAAATGGGCAGAAATTTTGTGGGTATCAAGTTGGGCTTTTATTGGGGGTTGGTTGGCATGGCGACAGCGACATCCTTTTTTTCAAATCTTAGTAACAGCAGGTTCGGGGGGAATATTATTTAGCTGTTGTTTTAGCTTTTTTATCCAAGCTGGCTGGATACCCTTCATTCCAGCAGCATTAGCATTTTTGGCTACAAATATAACTATTCTTGCCCATAAAGCAGTTTATAGCAATCATTATGATGCTTTAACAGGACTACCCAATCGACAACTTTTCTTACAGCATTTGGAATGGGCAATTGCCAATGTGAAAGTTTCCCAAAATCAACTATTTGCGATACTGTTTTTAGATATTGATAGTTTCAAACTAATTAATGACAGTTTTGGTCATCATCTCGGCGATAAATTCTTGACTGATTTTACTCATAGATTAAAAGCATTTTTGGCAGAAAAGGGAACTTTAGCAAGGCTTGGAGGAGATGAGTTTGCTATTTTAATAGAAAATATAGCAGACAGCAAACAAGCAATTCAACTAGCCGATTTCTTACAACAAGAAATGAGTTTGCCCTTTAAAATTGATCGGCAAGAGATATTCATCAGTCTTAGCGTTGGTATTGCTTTCAATCAGCGCGAACTCAAACATCAACCAGCGGATTTGTTGCGAGATGCCCATACAGCTATGTATCGGGCTAAAGACTTAGGTAAATCGCGTTATGAAGTTTTTGCAACAGGTATGCAACAAGATAGTAAAAACCGTTTGCAATTAAAAGCAGAAATACGTCGGGCTATAGAAAAAGAAGAATTTTATTTAAACTATCAACCAATTATTTGTTTAAAAACCAATAAAATTGCTGGTTTTGAAGCACTTGTACGTTGGAATCATCCCCAGCGAGGATTAGTTTCTCCTGTAGAATTTATTCCGGTTGCAGAAGAAACGGGTTTAATTATTCCCTTGGGAAAATGGATTTTAACAACAGCTTTTCATCAGTTAGTAGTTTGGCAAAAACAATTCCCTTCAGATCCGCCACTAATGATGAGTATTAATTTTTCAGGAAATCAATTAGTTCAAGAAGATTTAGTCAAAGTAATTCAACAACTGCTCAACGAAACTAAAATAGATCCTACTAGTATAAAATTAGAAATTACTGAAAGTGTAGCCATGCAAGATGTGGAAGCCGCTATATCCATACTGCTTAAACTCAGAAGTTTAAACTTACATTTAAGCATCGATGATTTTGGAACGGGATATTCTTCTTTAAGTTATTTACATCGCTTTCCAATTAATACTTTGAAAATCGATCGTTCCTTCGTGAGTCGCATGACTGATGCTGATGAAGATGCAGCCATTGTAAAAACAATCATCATGCTTAGTGATAACTTAGGAATAGATGTAGTTGCTGAAGGCATAGAAACAAAATCGCAACAGCAAAAACTTATTCAGCTAGGTGCCGAGTACGGACAAGGTTATTTGTTCTCGAAGCCATTAGATAGTGATAATGCTAGTAAATTATTGGAAAGGGAATGGGGAATGGGGAATAGGGAGTAGGGAGTAGGGAGTAGGGAGTAGGGAAAATTTAATCTAAAATCTAAAGGAGCATCCCAATTTTGCATACTTAAGATTTTTGTTGTCATTGCGAACGAAGTGAAGCAATCGCAACACTTTGAGATTGCTTCACTTCGTTCGCAATGACAGATGATATTTTTACACATTTGCGATGCTCCCAAATCTAAAATCTAAAATCTGATAATGAACACACCATCTCACGCTATTCTCAATTTGGTTGCTTTCAGTGAAAAACTCAGAGCTAAAGCTAGTTTCGCTATTTTTATTGGTGCAATTTTACCGGATGTGCCGATTTTTATATTCTACTTTTTAATGAAATTTGTTTACCGTTATCCAAGTAGTAAAATTTGGGGTGAAATTTATTTTCAACCTTTTTGGCAGAATATTGTCAGCATCTTTCATTCGATACCCTTAGCTTTAATAGGAGTTTTAATTTGTCATTTTGCAAAATGGAGAGTTGTAGAAATCGGATTTATTAGTATGGTGATGCATTCATTATTAGATTTACCAGTTCACAACGATGATGCTCACCGTCACTTTTATCCTTTTAGCGATTACCGTTTTATTAGCCCTTTTTCTTATTGGGATAAAAATCATTATGGAGCAATAGTAGCTTTCGTCGAAATGTCACTGGTTTTAGCTTCTACAGTTTATTTATTTTCAGCATTTCGTTCTTATTGGGTTAGAGGTTTAATGATATCGGTAAATATATTTTATTTAGTTGGGTATTCTCGCTTTTATCTACGGTAATCAATTATCAATTAACAATTATCAATTAACAATTATCAGTAGGGTGTGTTGTCGCGACAGCGCAACGCACCATAAATCAATTATCAATTAACAATTATCAATTAACAGTAGGGTGTGTTGTCGCGACAGCGCAACGCACCATAAATCAATTAACAATTAACAATTATCAATTAACAGTAGGGTGTGTTGTCGCGACAGCGCAACGCACCGAGAGCCTATAACCATCTACAGCGATCGCTCATCGTTCACCTTTATCTGCTTAATGAAGCAACCCATGATTCTTACACCTTTGACCTTTAACCTCTAACCTTTGACCTTACAAAACTGCATACCCTTGATGACAGTGAGAGATATCTTCAAGTATAACTAAATATAATTTTATAAATATATGCAAGTATAAACACGTATGAAGACCGATAATAAATATCAGAAAATCCGCTTTCATCAAGCTTTGACAAAGCGTGCAATTGTATTATTTATTTCCTTATTTTTATTATCGGAATCAAGTGCAGTTAGTGCAGGCAATTATGGGTTAAAGATTGTCCAAAATCTAGAAACAACCCAGCAAAATAATACCCGTGCGGAAGCAAAAAAATTGACAGACGAAGGAATCCAATTATTTAAGCAAGGAACCGCAGAATCACTTACAAAAGCTAGAGAAAAATGGCAAGCAGCGCTGGTTTTGTGGGAAAAATTGGGGGATAAGTCACAGCAAGCTGTTACCCTTCTTGGTATTGGTCGAATCTACTCAGATTTAGGAGAAAAACAAAAAGGACTTTCGTATTACAATCAAGCTTTATCTTTATTTCGTGCAGTGGGTAATAGGGGTGGAGAAGCTACAACACTTAACAATATTGGTCTAGTCTACTCGGATTTAGGAGAGAAACAAAAGGCACTTTCGTTTTACAACCAAGCTTTACCTTTAATTCGTGCAATGGGTGATAAGAATGGAGAAGCTACAACACTTAATAATATTGGTTTAGTCTACTCCGCTTTAGGAGAAAAACAAAAGGCATTGGGCTGCTTTTGCCTTTTTGGGTGAGTGGGAGAATAAGTAAAAATGGGAACCCAACCGACAAACTACAAACGTGCGAATTTTGTTGGGTTACGGCACAAATATAGATTATCTGTGAAAACTATAATCCCTCGCGTGCC
>JBCCLY010000242.1:0-6325 GCA_039026655.1 Cyanobacteria bacterium P01_C01_bin.38
CTTTAATGAGATAATCACTGGTTTTTTAGTGATTCAAATATACTTAATTGCTCAAATTAGTTTGAAAATGATTTTTTAAAATTAAGCTGAAAAAAAAATTTTTAAGCGGGGGACAGTTTTGTAGTAATATATTCATATAGTCTAATTTTAATAATGGGAAGGCTTGACTATCGTGTTTAGGTGCTAATATTCCTATTATGAAAACTGGCAATTATCTATAATTTTATTATCTCATACTTTGTGTACCTAATTTTTTTATTTCATAAAACAAAATTAAAATGCAAAATATTTTTTGATTTACATTTTTTCTAAAAAATATTTTTAAAATAAATCTGTGGATAAAAGATGAATCTAGAGGAATCTAAATTAGAAAAATCTGAATTACGTCGCAATATAATTAAGCAGCGACAATCTCTTTCACAGAATGAATGGCAAGAAAAAAGTCAAGCGATTTGTACAAATCTTTCTAATTCAAGTTTATTTATGAAAGCTAAAACGGTTCTTGCTTATTTTAGCTTTCGTCAAGAACCGGATTTAAGCTATTTATTTTCAGAGAGTAAATTGGATAATACAAAAAATTGGGGATTTCCTCGCTGCGTTGATAAATCCTTGATTTGGCATCTTTGGAATGAAGATGAATTAATAATTGGCAAATACGGAATTAAGGAACCGAAACCCGATTCACCAATAATTAAATCCCCTGAAGTCGATCTAATTTTGGTTCCTTGCGTTGCTTGTGATTATCAGGGTTATCGTTTGGGTTATGGTGGGGGATATTATGACCGTTTGTTTAGTTCCTCTGAGTGGGAATCAGTACCAAAAATCGGGATTGTGTTTGATTTCGCTTATTTACCTCAAGTACCTGTAGAATCTTGGGATAAAAAGTTAGATAATATTTGTACGGAAACTGCTTTGATTTGAAAGGATAGATATTAAGAAAGGGAGTAGGGAGTAGGGAGTAGGGAACAGCGGAAATTGCGGTCTTGGGGAGCCATTGCGTTGGACGGGTTCCCCGGCTTGAAGCAAATGGCGTGGTTTCCACGCCACTTCCTACAACGGAGGGGACCTCCCTGAGCCGCACGCGACCCGGGAACGGGTTCGCTAGTTTGGGGGACGGAAACCGACACCCCCAACTAGTCTCACCGCAACGGAGTGGCTCCCCATGTGAGCCGGAGGCAATCTCTGTGAGTGCAAATTTCCAAGAGAGGGAACAGGGAATGGTGAGAATACTAATGAATAAGTAATATTAGTATCTTCAAAAAGTTGGTTATTGAGTCATTTTAAATTGATTTAGATTTTTTATTTTAATTTATTATAAGTTTTTATGGATAAAATTATCACAATCTCAATTTATATATTCCCACAAATCATCTCTATATAAATACTGATTTCTAAGTTTTAGGGTAATTTAAAAAACATTTATTAATCAAAAAATACCCTTCTCCAGATACGGAGAGAGGTTTTAATAAATTAATTCCATTGATTCCGACATTTTGTAGAGACGTAAAATTTTATGTTTCCCTAACTCGTTCCCTGTTCCCTGTTCCCTACTCCCTACTCCCTACTCCCTACTCCCTTAAATCCAAATTAAAAGTGACCCCCTAATCTTCTTAATAACTAAGAAAACTAGAGGGTCAAATTCGAGCAAAGATTCATAGAAAGTGGCAAAGCCCTGAATATTTATGATTTTGTAGTCCTCGTTTCTAGCGGCACTTATAGCAACTATTTTTCCAAAGCTAAAAATAGATCGCAACTACTAATACACAGCTAATTTAACAAGCGCCATTTTTATTTAATACGACCCAAATTGTTTTAAATATCAAAAACAAATCGTAAGATATAGACCATTTACGCTGATAGTCTAAATCCATTTTGACTATATCTTCAAAATCTTTGATGGTTGAACGTCCGTTAGCTTGCCATTCTCCAGTCATTCCGGGTTTAACCCGCAACCTTTCCCAATGATGAGGCTGGTATTTCATTACTTCATCGGGAGTAGGTGGACGAGTTCCAACCAAACTCATTTCCCCTTTTAATACGTTCCAAAATTGAGGAAGTTCATCTAAGCTGGTACGACGCAAAAATTTACCCACGCGGGTAATACGTGGGTCTTCTGTACATTTAAATATATGACCATTAGCTTCGTTCTTGACTAAATGCTTCATTTGATCGGCATCTTTAATCATAGAACGAAATTTCCATATACGGAAAGTCTTTCCATTATGACCGCAGCGAACTTGACTGTAAAATACGGAGCCGGGATTATCTAATAAACTTATAGCTGCAATTGGAATCGCGATCGCAGCAGTTATCATCAATCCAACAATTGCCCCTACTATATCAATCAATCTTTTCGCGATACTTGCCTGGGAAGGATGAGGAGATTGAAAACTCATACTTAATGATTCAGGCGGACTCATTACAATTAAGTCTAAATTCTTAGCACGTTCGGGTGGAGAAGTAATATTGAAAACCATAGTTACGTATCATTACTTTATAGGCAAGAGTTTCCAGTGCTAATATAGACAACTCTAATGCGTAAGTGTAAGCAAAAAACTAAATTTCACACAATCTTCTAATCACATTACATGATTGTAAAAGTTACGTATTATTTATAATTTTGTTGCGAAATGATGATGGATAGTTAAAAGTTGGGAATAGGGCATGGGGAATTGGTAGTTGGTAGTTGGTAGTTGGTAGTTGGTAGTTGGTAGTTGGTAGTTGGTAATTGGGAATAACAATCTCTCCATCTCCCCTATTCCCTATGCCCTATGCCCTATGCCCCATCCCCTATTCCCTAACCCCAACAGCAAAGTTAACAGTATAGGGTTCTTCTAAAGACTGATGGGCGCTGGCTTTGATTGCGTCAAGGTAATTGCGTAGATGCTGCAATTGTCGTAGGTTGGGACGGTAGGAAAGACTTCCTTGTTTGTCGAATAATGGGGATGCGCTGATAGATTTGTAGTTTCCGTTTTGTATGGAGCTTTTGTTTAGCCACTGCATATCTTGGCTGTTTGGTACTAAACCAGGTGGTATTTCTCCTTCTAAAAAGGCTAATAAACGTTGCTGACAGGTGCGGGTGTTGATTCCTCGGGATTCAAATAGCTGGATTATTTCGCCGAAGGTGGTGGCTTTTTCTGGTACTAGTCGCAGTAATTCGGTGAATAAGAAATAATCGGTGTATTGCTGTCTGGGTATTTCTAATACTAAAGGATGCAGCGGCAGTACGCATAATCCTTGTGCGACGCGGGATGTTGCGGGAGTGCCGTTTTCTCCGAGATATTTTTCTTGAATAATTTTGGCGCTGGGAAGTTTTTGCTGTAGCCAACGGCTAATTGCGGTTATGGATGAAACTCCACCGCTAAGAATAATTTGATTGATGGCTTCTGTAGGTATACCGCGTGCTACTAATAGTTTATTTAGTTCGCGGTTGATGCGACGAACGAAGGGGACGAATACTTGACTTTCTAAATCTCTTCGCTGCAATTCCCATCTTTGATCTGATAATTCAATTGTGAAAGATTCTTGGTGTTGCAATATTAATTTGAGGGCGATCGCCGCATCTAATAGTGCTTTACCCAAGGGTGAGCTTTCGAGTCTTTGCTGTAAGCGAATGCGCTGACTGATATCGGGTTCGCCAGCACGAGGTAGTTCTAATTGTTCTAAGCCCAAGCTGGTAAAACGTATTTGCTCTAAGCCGGGAATTAATGGTTTCCAATGCAGGGGATTATTGTCGGTATTTGGATCGTTCGATTGGGAGTTACGTTGTTTGCGCCATTTTTCGGGTAATAGTAACTGAGTAATGATATCTTGTTCCATTGCTTTTCCGCCGCAGGTAAAGCCGTGGAGCATAAATTCGCCGTGTGATAAATCTTGCAAATCTTCGGGTATATCTACTAATGCCATTTCAGTAGCGCCCGCTCCGATATTAATTGCTAAAGTATTGCCTGTAAGATGGCGATCGCTGGTGATTACGGGAGCAGAATTTTCGTCTTGTACTAGTTTTACCGTTTCACCGCTAGCACCTTCAAGTTCTCCTAGTAAGCTGGCTATGGCTTCTTCGACAAAAAATACTTGTTGGGGATGTTCTACTAACCCAGAAATAATTAATGATTCTCGGATATTAAAGCGATATTGTTCAGTCCATTCGGAAGGGCAGGTACAAATTATACCAGAAATGCTGTTAATAATATCGCTAAATTGCTCTTTTTGAATACCGATTGCAGTAGCGGTTAATCCCAAAGTAGTACTATTAGAATCGGATTTTAAAGTTAATAGAAGTTTTGAAAGGGAACGGATAATCCAGACTAAGGGAACTACGGAAAATTCGTTAAGTTGCAGTATTGGTTCCCATTTTTGACGTACTTCGCTTGAAGCTGTTTCTGAAATGCTTTTGTAAGCAAGGGAAATTGGTAAATATGGTTTTAAGTATGCTGAATAAATATTTTGTTCTGCTGGATTTTTTCTATCTTGGTTAATAGAAGTTTTGGGAAGATAAACTTCGGCAGGTAAACGAAAATTTCGAGTTTGAGAACCTGTTTGGTTTTCCTGTGCCCAGTAAACCGGATGTATTTCTGTTGTGGAACGATTTAACAATGCTGCGGAAATCCCGGTTGTACCAATATCTAATCCTAAATACCAAACTGTATGGCTGGGGTTTATGGGAGGTATTTCGGTACTGGTAACATATGAAGAATTATCTAGCGATTCTTCTTCTGGAGCAACAGTTTTTTCGGTTGGCGGAAGTGAAATATCTAAATTACTGGTAGTGGTAGTTTTTTCAGTAACTGTTTGGTTAGTAGCTTGTTTATTTTTTTCTTTACTTTTTTCTCTACTTTTATCTAGTTGACGAAGAGTAGTTGCGGGAAGGGTAATTTCCTGTAACTGTGGTTTGGGTGCTGGTTGAATAAGGGCTTCTGGCTGCTTTTGTTGCTCTACTTCTGGTGTAGTAATTTCTTCTGTTGCCGCAACCTGTTGTACTTCTGGTGTGGCGGTTTCTTGTTGAGGTGGCGCTTCAACTGGTGGTGTAACTTCTGGCGATGCTACTTTCGGTGGTGCTTCTTCAAATAAAAGTTCTGTAAGTGTTGTAACTGTATCTTCACTTGCAGCTTGTTTGCGTTTATAGGTTTTAGCAACGGCTTGATTTAACTGTGGTGGATTTTGTGCGGATTCAATCGAAGCTTGATTATCGCGATTCCAAGGATCTTTTAGTGGCGGCTCTTGTGTTGATGCTGAAGGAACATATTCAAACACAACTTCTTCTGAAACAACTTCTTTTTCTTCTTGGGTTTGTTGTAGTTGCGAATCAATTTCTACAGATTTAGAAGCGGATGTGGCAGCGGATGTGGTTGCGGGTGTGGCAGGGAATGTGGCAGCGGATGTGGTTGCGGGTGTGTTAGCGGGTGTGTTAGCGGATGTAGCTGGGGATGTGGCTGGGGATGTGGTTGCGGGTTTGGCTGGGGATGTAGGAAGATTTTCTACATTAATTGCTTGAGTTTTAAGTTGTTGTGGGGGTTGAGTATTTGAGGTGGTAGAGGTATCGCTATCAAATAAGCTAGCGTAAAGTTCATCTACTTCATCTTCATTTTCATTATCTGAAGAAGTATTAGCTGGTAATTCTTCCTGAGACGTTGATTTTTTCAACTCAGTTAATACTGCTTGCATTTTGTCTGGAGAGTCAAAAGCATCAGGTTCGGAGGCTATTTCTTCTTCTATTTCTTCTATTTCTTCTATTTCTTCTATTTCTTCTATTTCTTCTGGAAACTCTACTTGTAAATAATTATCCTGCTCTAATTCTTGCTTTAATTGAAGATTATTAACTTCGCTTAAATCTTCGCTTACATAATTATCTTGCTCTAATCCCTGATTATCTTGATTTAATTCGCTTAGAGAATCTTCTTTGAGTTGAGATGTTTTTAAATCGGAACTAGTAGTAGAATTATCTAAACTCTGTTGAGCTTGAGAAAATTCAATATTATTAATAGTTTCATCGGGAATAACTAAATTATCGTTAGTATCTCGATCGCGTTCAGCAGTTTCAAAATCTTGTTTTAATCGATTATTAATTTGAGTTGATTCAACACTTTGAGCATCAATAGTCTCAACGGTAATGTCATCTGTAGCTTGATTGATGAATTCCGAATTATTTTGAGCGGGTGAAAGATTAGCAACATTCTTAATAAAACTTTCTAATAGCTGCTCTCCCTGCACTCCCTTATAATGCATTCTTGATAATGCTTGGGATAAGGAATCATGATAAGCGTGAATGTTGCGCTGTAATGCTTCAAAAACAACATTTACCGTACCATCTAAAGCAACCAAACGC
>JBCCLY010000243.1:0-6306 GCA_039026655.1 Cyanobacteria bacterium P01_C01_bin.38
GTTTATTCCGACCCCGTTACTGGTATTTGGTATAAGTGCGACAACAGCTGTTGCTCAAGTAAATAAACAAGCAAATAAATTCTATAATCCCATACCTTTACCCGCCACTTACGAAATCTCCGATGCGCTCTCCGATAAAGATATTCCCACAGGGCAAGGTGGCTTTGCTCGCGACTATATGGTGAAGTTAGCCAAAGGCGATAATTTAGCAATCGATCTCTCTTCAGATAGCTTTGATAGCATTATTACCCTGCTTGCTCCCGACGGTTCAACAATAGCAGAAAACGACGACGGCCCAGACGGCAGCAGTAATTCCCTACTCTTCACTCGCGTCACCAAAGCTGGAACCTATATTGTTCGCGTTCGTTCCTTCGGAGAAACTGGAATCGGCAGCTTTAAATTGAAAGTAACCCGATTGAAGCCAGTTAAGTAGTTAGGAGTTAGGCAGCGGATGGAGTTAGGAAAACTGATAACTGTTCACTGTTCACTGTTCACTGTACTGTCATCGCGCACAGAAAAAGTGCTTCAGTCCATTCTACGACTGCACCGTAAGTATCCCCGGTATGACCACCTAATTTATGGTTGAACCAAGCACCCGTAAGCAAAGATATTGCGAAACCAGTAATTATCATGCTTATTGCTGCTAATAAGTTGTCTAAAGTAAATTTGCCAAATATTAACTTTACACAACTTAAACTTAATAGCAGTAAAACAGAAGGTAAAACATCTTTATAAGAACGAATCGCTTGCTTGTGAAATGCACCTTTTCCAGTTGGTTTTAGGTAATCATATCTTTGAATAGCTAATATCTGTGCCCAACGTCCCCATGCACAAGCAGCCATTATTATCAACCAGCGATTTTCTTGTATTTCGGTTAAGGCTACTGTTTTGAGCAAGATTAAAACAACTGCTGCCATTGCTCCAAAGGCTCCTGTGGCGCTGTCAGTCATCACCTCTAAACGCCGCTCTCGATCCGTTACTGCTAACCCATCGGCAGTATCCATTGCTCCATCCAAATGCAGTCCTCCCGTAATCGCAATCCAGCTTGCCACTACTAATGCACTGCGAGTTAGTACTGACACTCCCAGAAAATTGGCTACAATATCAAATAATCCTAGAATACCTCCGAGAATTATCCCTATCATGGTCGCAAAGCGTGCTACCAGACTAAACTCTAAATTTTCGACATAAGGCATTGGGATAGACGTATAAAATATAATACTTGCAACTAGATTTAAAACTTGAGTTTTCCACCACGGATACTGAGCATTCATACTTGTCAAAATAATTACTTAAGTAGGTCGAAACAATGGCATTTACGATTACCGCACAAATAACAGTATCAAATTTTAAAACTTGAAATAAGATTTACTTGTATGAGAACCTGAACCAAAAAATTTGTTATGCTTATCTAAGTAGGAAAAAATAAGTTAGTAATATTTATAACATTTTCATGAAGCATAAAAAAATTCACTTTAATCGATGGTAGTGTTTTTTGTACTTTGAAAAAAAGCGATTGTAATTAATGTCAGCGAGTTTAAGCAATTGTCTCCAAAATCTGATATTTATATATTGCAGGGCACAGATTACCGCTGATTCATTGGTTATGCAGGCCATAACGTTGTACTTCACCTTTGCTCAAAAAACTATTTGATTATGAATCACCATCTACCCGAAACTAAAATACCAGCTCCATGTATCGTCAATACAGGTGTCATCGTAAATAAAATTGATATGCGACGATTGTTAGGAGATTTAGGTCGTGTCCGTTATGCTTACACCCAAGATGGTGAGGTTTGCGCTTCGGGTGAAGGGGATGTAATGGAAGTTTTCGCAAATCCCCGACGCTCTACATTAGTCGCGAATAACGCTCTTTATTTAAATGTTTACAGTTTTGACTATTTAGAACTTCAACAGTCATCCGAGAAGGAAGCCTGTTTTGATTTAGTTCAGGAAGGGATGCGTTTGCGATTGATTCCCCTTTCTACTCCAATGCAGGAACGTCAAGAACGTTGTTGGAATACCAATGCCATCGAAGCAATGATGGAGCAGGTGTTATCGGCTAAATGGGATGCTGAAATTGATGATGATAGTTCGGATTTGTTCTAAATTTGGTTTAATTGATTTAATAAGTTAAATCGTTAACAGAATCTCGGTATTCTTCATTTTGAGCGCAAATTTTTCATTCCAATGTCTTGCTAAATGTAGCAACACTTCAGCGCGTGCTGGAATATTTTCTACGCCTCACGGTGTGGTAGAAACTCCGCGCTTTATGCCGGTGGGAACGCTGGCAAACGTTAAAACCATTACTCCAGCACAATTAAAAGAAACTGGAGCGCAGATGGTACTGTCAAATACTTATCATCTCCATCTACAACCGGGCGAGGCGATTGTAGCAGGAGGAGGTGGACTGCACAAGTTCATGGGTTGGGACAAACCGATGCTTACCGACTCTGGTGGGTTTCAGGTTTTTAGCTTAAGCGATATGCGTAAAATTACTGAAGAAGGAGTAAGTTTTCGCTCGCCCCATGATGGAAGAATTATTAATTTAACTCCAGAAAAATCAATAGAAATTCAAAATACTTTGGGTGCGGATGTCATCATGGCATTTGATGAATGTCCCCCCGCAACAGCCAATCGCACGGAAGTAGAAGCAGCAACCGAACGCACTTATCGCTGGTTATTGAGATGTATTGAAGCGAATAATCGTAGCGAACAAGCATTGTTTGGAATCGTACAGGGTGGAGTTTATGCCGATTTACGTTCTCAAGCGGCAAATGCTTTAACTGAATTGGATTTACCAGGATATGCCATTGGTGGTGTCAGCGTTGGGGAAGAGCCAGAATTAATTCACGAAATTGTCCGACAAACAGCACCTTTATTACCCGCTCACAAGCCGCGTTACTTAATGGGTGTTGGTACGCATAAAGAAATGGTAATGGCGATCGCCTCTGGTGTTGATTTGTTTGATTGCGTGATTCCCACTCGTTGGGCAAGGCATGGTACGGCAATGGTAAAAGGGGAAAGATGGAACATTAAGAATGCTAAGTTTCGTGAAGATTTCACTCCCCTTGATGAAACTTGCCCCTGCTACACTTGCCAAAACTTTACTCGTGCTTATCTATCGCACCTGATACGCTCACAAGAGATTTTAGCTTATACGTTATTGAGCATTCATAATATTACCGAGTTAATTAGATTTACTCAGAAGATTCGGGAAAGCATATTGAATGATACCTTTGCTACAGACTTCGGGCATTGGTTGAAGCAGTGAGCAGTTATCAGTTGTCAGTCGTAGTGATAGCTACTAGTAGTGCATTTCCAGCCATTTTGACGGTTTGTAGAGACGTAAAATTTTACGTCTCCCAAAAGTTACAGAATAAACGAACCCTTTAGAATTAATGATTTGGACTACCAGTTAGTCCCATTAATTTTAATACAGTTCGTAGTTGGGAATGTGCGTACAGTAGAGCGATCTTCTCGCCAACTACAAACCCATAAATATTCATTGTTACTTATTTGTGCCAATCTACTTCCCATACCCCAATCGTGTTAAGATATTGCTCAAATATAAAAACTATGTTGGATATTTGGATTAAAACAAACATGGAAGTAACAGTATTATTAGCAAAATTGCCGGAAGCTTACCAAGTTTTCGATCCTCTCGTAGACGTTCTTCCCATCATTCCCGTTTTCTTCTTGTTACTAGCTTTTGTTTGGCAAGCTGCTGTAGGTTTCAAGTAAGTTAATCGATAATCATCTTTTGAGACAGGTTTTGTAAGCCTGTCTTATTTTGTCAAATATTATATGTAAAATTTGATATTTATTAACTTTTTGTAATAAATTAGAAAATAGATACAGTATTGATTGCCAGGGCAGTATTTAAAGAGGTATTAAATTATGGGTAACATTAATTTTGTCAAAGAAGATAAAGAAATAGTCACGGCTGATGGTGCTAATTTGCGATTGAAAGCCATGCAAAACAATATTGATATATATAAAATGTGGGGAAAAATGATGAATTGTGGAGGTGCAGGACAGTGTGGAAGCTGTATTGTGGAGATAGCAGAAGGGTTAGAAAATCTCTCGCCTCGTACCAATGCAGAAAGCAAAATGTTGAAGAAAAAGCCGGATAATTATCGTCTTGCTTGTCAAACTTTAGTTAATGGTTCTGTGAGTGTCGTTACCAAGCCTTGAAAATTACCTGAATGCCAGCTGTCTTTTTTATGATATCGTTCGGCTTAAGCATTAGTAATGGTATCCTAAAGCTAGTGGCTGCAAATAACAAATGAGGCTTTTTTAACTATGCAAACTAATGATTTGGGATTCATTGCGAGCATTTTGTTCGTACTTGTCCCCGCAATTTTTTTAGTATTACTTTACACCTTAACAGTTAGCCGCGAAAGCGGAAGAAATGATTCTTAATTAATTCATTCTTTGCAAGGAAAAACCCCAACACTATGTACGAGTGTAGGGGTTTTATCTATCAACCGCGAAATCTGTTGTTAAATGAATCGAATCTAAAATAACCTTTAAGCTGCCGCAGTACGTGCTAGTAAAACCGGACAGGTGGCATTAATTCTGACATAATCGGAGAGTGAAGTACCTATAAGTTTATCCAAATCTACAAAATTCTTAGCAATTGAAGGGCGACGATCTGGAGAACCGACTAATAATAAGTCTATATTCATCTCGTTCGCCAAGCTACAAATTTTTTCACCCGGCTTGCCAATGCTGAGTATACTGCGAGTTTTAACACCTAGTTTTTGAGCTTTATTCGCTGCTGCTTCTAAAAGAGGGTGCTTATCAGCGTTAAGCTGTGCGGTTTCGGCTGATGGGCTTTTTAAGTCAGTGATAACATGAGTCAAAATCAACTCGCCGCCTTTAATATCTTTAAGTAAGAATAATGCCAAGTCTAAACAGTACTGTGAAGTTTCCGATTTGTCAATCGCCACCATAACCCGATTAATTGCTTTGACATAGATGTCATCTTTAACCAGTAACATGGGACGAGAAGACAGTTGAAAAACATACTGACTCACTGAATTAGCCAAAATTGATTGCAGGCGTTTGAGTCCTCTTGAACCCATAATAATCAAATCAGCATCAATTTCATTAGCCACTTGGCAAACCACATCTTTGGGTTCACCTTGACGCAGCACCGAATTAACTTGATTGGGATTTAGCTGCAACTTTTGAATAGCGCTTACTAAAATTCTGCCACCTTCTTCCCACTTTTCTGTCATCGCTTCGGCAGTGGTTTGTGGAGGTACAACGTGCAAAACGGTAACTTTCGCTCGTTGAATTGATGATATATTCTCCATCAATTTGAGCATTTCTTCAGCATGTCCCAATCCTGAGACAGCTAGCAAAATATTTTGCATCATAGCGACATCTTCTTTATTGCCTAGCTTGGGTTTTACCGCCTTACTCCAGTTTTCTCTGTTATTTATCTAAGATCGAATTAGACAAATGACAAAGGACAAAAGACGGTTATGTATAAATGAACCATTACATTTGAAGTTAAAAATAAAGGTTCTATATCAATTAGCCTACTTCTAATTCTGCACCCTAACCTTAACAAATAATTATGAAATTTATTAGTTGTAATCTATGTTTAATAAAGTTAATCAAAACTAAGTAAAGTCTTGTAAAGATAATCGATACAAAAAGTAAATATATCAAGTTTAGTAAATTAAAATAGCCAATTTTCCTATTATGTGTATATAAGTATTATGTAAAATTATGTATAGTATAAAAATTAGATTTCTCTTATTTTTGTTATTAGATTGCAAATTCTGTTAAGGGGCGTTAGTTATTTAACAACGTCTTTTTTTTATGATTAGGGAGTAGGGAATAGGGAACGGGGAACAGAAAATATTAAGATATCAATTGTTTTTGTAAGACTTTATGGTGAATAGTTTTTGTACAATAGCTATTTAAAAGATTTTAGCAGCAAGAAGAATATGAAGGAATCAAGTATCTTTTTCACAGTTCCCCGTTCCCCGTTCCCCGTTCCCCGTTCCCTTTTTTAGCATCCCTTTAAATTCAATTAGCTGTACTCTAAGATTTATTTTAATTCAGAGAAAATTCGGTAGTTGATTTACCTGGCGGTTGGTTATATTAAGTGGCATTCCCCTGGGGATTTTTTAATACAAGTATCCGAGTAAGCACGTTTATCAACGTATCTACCAGTCAACTATATGCATCTGTACGCACAGTCCAATAATGATTCTCAACTGCTCCAAATGCTTTTAGAGCATACACCTGTAGCAGTTGCAATGTTTGATACTCAGATGTGCCTGA
>JBCCLY010000244.1:0-6302 GCA_039026655.1 Cyanobacteria bacterium P01_C01_bin.38
AATGTGTAAATTTATTTTTTTGTAGTGCGAGCATCTTGCTCGCTAGCGAGTAATAGCGAGCAAGATGCTCGCACTACGAAAAAATAAATTTACACATTCGGGCTGCTCCCAAAGGTTAAAGGTTAAAGGTTAGTTGTTAGTTGTTGGTTGTTAGTTGTTGAATTGATTCATTATTCTCTGTTCCTTATTCCTAGTTCTCTACTATTACTACATTGATAATTGATAATTGATAATTGAAATGACTATTAATAAACCGTTAACGCTAATTGCAGAATTAACCTATCGCTGTCCGCTTCGATGTCCGTATTGTTCTAATCCGGTTAATTATGGTGAAAGTAATTATCGTCAGGAATTAGCGACTAAATATTGGTTAGATGCAATCCGTCAAGCTGCAAAACTAGGAATTTTACAGCTAGGGTTTACTGGAGGTGAACCACTTCTGAGAAAAGATTTAGAGGTAATGGTAAAAACAGCAGCTTCTACGGGAATCTATACCAGTTTGATTACATCTGGGACAACTTTGACTTTAGAGCGAGCGGCTAAATTAAAAGAATGCGGATTAGATCACGTACAAATCAGTATTCAAGATAGTCAAGCAGCACAATCCGATTACATTGCGGGAATTGCTTCCTTCGCACAAAAATTAAATGCTGCAAGGTTGGTGAAAAAATTAGGATTTCCCCTAACTATTAATGTTGTACTGCATCGTCATAATTTAGATAGAATTGAAGAGATTTTAGAACTATGTAAAACGCTAGAAGCAGATAGGGTTGAATTAGCTAATACTCAATATTATGGGTGGGCACTAGAAAATCGTACCTCATTGTTACCAACACTCGCTCAATTAGAGAAAGCTAAAAAAGCAACTGCAATTGCTATTAATGAAAGATATTTCCCTATGGGTTTAGTTTACGTACTTCCCGATTACTACGAACAATATCCCAAACCTTGTATGGGTGGATGGGGACAAAAGACAATAGTAATTTCCCCATCGGGAGATGTATTACCCTGTCAAGTCGCTACAAGTATTCCTGAATTAAATTTTGCAAATATCAGCGAACATACTTTAGAGTGGATTTGGTTTGAATCCGAAGCATTTAACCGTTTTCGCGGTACGGATTGGATGGATGAACCTTGTCGTAGCTGTCCGAAACAAGCAGTTGATTTTGGGGGTTGTCGCTGTCAAGCTTTTTTACTTACTGGGAAATCCAACGCTACCGATCCAACTTGTCATTTATCACCAGAACATAATCTGATTCTTAAAGTTAGAGAAGGAGAGTTAAAAAATTCTGAGTTTAAATATCGTTCAATTTCAATAGTTGAAAATAAAATTGGCAGATGAAAGTAACAAACACATTATTAATATAAGAATCTTAAACTTACAGCACTTTGCAGTTAAATGAGGTACATTCTTCTACTCCCTATTCCCTACTCCCTACTCCCTACTCCCTACTCCCTACTCCCTTATCACCAGTTCTGTACCTCATTAAGATGAAATCCGCTGTAACTCTCTACTTAAACACCCCACTACCATCTTGAATGAAAAGCATGAAATTAGCTGCACGTCCGATAGTAACACTTAAACCAACTCTTTCTCTCATCGATACGATTGCGATAATTGTCGGAATAGTAGTTGGTGCGAGTATTTTTCAAACCCCTTCATTAGTAGCAGCAAATGCTGGTAGTGTAGAAATAGCTTTATTAACTTGGGGGCTTGGTGGAGTAATTTCGTTAATAGGAGCATTATGTTATGCCGAAATGGCCACGACTTATCCCCATCCCGGCGGTACCTACTACTATCTAAGAAAAGGATTAGGTAGTGGAGTCGCGTTTTTATTCGCATGGACTCGTATGAGCGTAATTCAAACTGGCTCTATTGCTTTGTTGGGTTTCGTGTTCGGAGATTATGCTTCTCAAATGTTGCGATTGGGAAATTATTCTTCCTCTATTTATGCTGCAATTGCAATTGTGCTTTTAACTGGACTGAATCTACTTGGTGTTCGGCAAAGTAAGCAAACCCAAACTGTATTAGCTATTGCTCAAGTTATAGGATTAATTGTTATTTGTGCTGTTGGTTTGTTAGGGGTATCTTCAGATTCTGTTTCATCCATCAATGCAGCAACTAACACAACCTCTACAACTTCAAGTAATCTCGGTTTGGTAATGGTGTTCGTACTGCTCAGTTACGGTGGCTGGAACGAAGCAGCATATGTTTCAGCCGAAGTTCGCGATGGTAAAACAAATATCGTTCGCGCTCTAGTTTGGAGTATTGCCATTATTACTACACTGTATTTACTTGTCAATTTGGCATTAATTCGAGGATTGGGAATCAGTGGTATGTCTGCATCTCAAGCAGTTGTAGCAGACTTAATGAGATTAAATATGGGAGAAATCGGGGCTATTATCACGAGTTTATTGGTTGCCATTACTACCTTTTGCTCCTTAAATGCAACCATATTAACAGGTGCCCGTGCAAATTATGCTTTAGGACGCGACTTTTCAATTTTTGCTTTTTTAGGACGCGGTTACGAGAGTACCCCAGCAAATGCATTAATTGTAGAAGGTGCGATCGCCCTTGTACTCGTAATGGTAGGAACCTTTGCCCGTCAAGGCTTTGAGACGATGGTAGATTACACTGCTCCAGCATTTTGGTTTTTCTTTCTGTTAAGCGGTATATCGTTATTCGTGTTACGCAGACGCGAGCCAAATATTCATCGTTCGTTCAAAGTTCCGCTTTATCCTTTGACTCCGCTTGTGTTTTGTGGGGTTTGCCTATATATGCTACAGGCAAGTTTAGCCTACACCGGATGGGGAGGTTTATTAGGTGTCATCGTAGTGCTATTTGGATTGCCTTTATTATGGTGGGCGCAAAAAAAATAATTGGTAATGGGTAATAGGGGATTGGGGATTGGGGATTGGGCATAGGGCACTAGTAATGGGTAATTGGTAATTGTTAATTGTTAATTGGTAATTTTTGGAGACTAATTATGATTTCATTTGGACGTACTATTACATTATTGGCGATTGGTGTGAGTATAGTTGGTACTGGATGCAGCCCATCTACTAAGGCTACAACTCAAACTGAATCTATCCAAGCTCAAGCACCTACAACATCTACTCCAACACCATCTCCTTCTTTACGCTCTCCTGATGTGGTGTATGTACCAACTCCACCAGAGGTAGTGGAAAGAATGTTAACCTTAGCCAAAGTTAATAAAAATGATGTGCTTTACGACTTGGGTAGTGGTGATGGACGAATCCCGATTACAGCAGTAGAAAAATACAATGTTAAACGCGCTGTAGGTATAGAAATTAATCCAGAGCGTATCGAAGAAGCTAACGAAAACGCTAAAAAAGCCAAAGTAACTGACAAAGTTAGCTTTCTTAATCAAGATTTGTTTGAAAGTAATTTTAGCGATGCAACGGTAATGACGCTGTATCTATTGCCTGCATTAAACGTCAAACTTAGACCGCAATTATTTAGTCAATTAAAGCCTGGAACGCGCATTGTTTCTCACGATTTTGATATGGGTGAGTGGAAGCCAGAGCGTGTAGAGAAAATTGAGGCTAATGGTAGAACCCATACTGTTTACCTGTGGACTGTACCTAAAAATCCACCCGCTAATCTAAAATAATTTTTAGTGTAATTGGTAGTTGGTAGTTGGTAATAGGTAGTTGGTAGTTGGCGATTTATCGCTCTATGGGACGCACATTCCTTACTACGAACCAACGTTGCACGCAACTACCCATTACCTTTAACCTTTAACCTTTGACCTATTACCCACTAACTACTACCCATTACCTATTCGGATTTTACCACCTCTTCCATATCAGACTAATAGTGGTACTATTTATTTAGTCGGCTAAGTACTGGAGTTCGATGTCTAATCAAAACCTAAGTCTTACCACTACCTGTTTGATGGTACGAGTTGCTAAAGCGCACCGAGGTTTAGTTGGTGCTGCTTTAACTCAAATGAACCTGCATATCGGACAGGAAAGGCTATTGATGGAATTATGGCAAGAGGATGGATTAACTCAAACTGAACTCGCAGAGCGTCTGTGTATCGAACCACCTACTCTTACTAAAATGCTAAGTCGGTTAGAGAAGACAAAACTACTAGAAAAACGTCGGGATGCATTGGATGCAAGAATTTGCCGTATCTTTTTAACTGATAAAGGATACTCTTTACAAGAACCTTTTAATGAACTTTGGCTGGATTTAGAAGAAGTAGTACTTGCCAATCTTTCTTTAGAAGAACGATTGCTTCTGCGACGCTTGCTGATGCAAATTTACAATAACTTAGAATCTGCTAAACAATCTCCATCTTAAACAAATTCCTTGCCAATTGATCCAAATCAATTAATTATTTTCAAGTTCGTAATATACTCGTTTGGCAGTGCTTATTCAATAAAAAATTAAATAAATGAGTATAAATCGTCAGATTACCCGTTTATAGAAGCAGTTTTAGTTAATTTACCCGTTAATTAAATCTTTTTTTTGTCTATTTACTTAGCCGACTAAATAAAATTTTAGATTGAATAAATCAATCCTATGGAGGAAACTTATGGATTTGACTGCTATTGATAGCCTTCCCGAAGCGTTACGAAACACCATTACAATTCAAAGTCTTGCTGCGGGAGAAACTTTGTTTACGCAAGAAGACGAAGCATCAAATTTATATGTAGTCACATCAGGTAGAATTAAACTCATTCGCTACATCAACGGGGGTAAAGTAAGTATGTTCGAGATAGTTAGAACATCGGAAAGTTTGGCAGAAGTAGCGTTGTTTTGCGAAATTTATCCCTGCACTGCAATTGCAGAAATTGACTCGGAGGTAATTGCTTATCCTAAAGAAGAATTTTTAAGCGTTTTACGAATATATCCAGACATGGCACAAGATTTTATGGCGATGTTAGTCAAAAAAATTCAGTCATTGAAGTTTAGTCTTGAGTTAAGAGACATTCGTATTGCTCACGAAAGGGTACTGCGTTATCTGCGTCATTTAGTAAACTTTCCTCAAGAAACCACTATAGTTTTAGATCGTCCCCTCAAAGATATTGCTAGCGAACTTGGTTTTACTCCTGAAACTTTATCTAGAGCCTTAATTCGATTAGAAACTGATGGTGTGATTGCTCGTCAAGAAAGAATTATTACTTTGCAAAATAATTCTGCTGCTTAAGAGGTAATGGGTAATGGGTAGTGGGTAGTAGGTAGTGGGTAGTAGGTAGTGGGTAATTGATAATTGATCATTAGTAATATTGATTTTTAGATTTTGAGATGGGAAGCAAGATTTGAATAATTTGGGCAATAATAGACAAGACACGAACTTTAGCTGCGATTAAAATTGACTAAATTTACTAAATAATTCAAGAAAGAATATTAGGTTATCTGTATGAAAAATTATTAATTACCAATCATCAATTATCAATTATCAATTACCAATTATCAATTATCAATTATCAACTACCAACCACCAACTACCAACTACCAACTACCAACTACCAAACACCAACTACCAACTACCAACTACCTATTATAGTTGAGGTAATTTTTTAGTGATGAAGAAAAACCCTTGCATATGCTACCTACTTTGTGGTTTCACAACACATGGTCTTGGTGCGATAATGTAGAAAAGCCACAATTAAAAGACGTAGGTTGGGTTGAACGAAGTGAAACCCAACATTGCAGTTTTTAGGTAATATTAGAGCGGAAGAGAATATTACAATGTCAACCAACTATAAAACAGCTTACAGACAGCAAATACTAGCTGACTTTAATTCCAGAACTAATTACGATAGCGGTAGATTTTATCAGGCGATCGCCCATCAGCTAATTGAATTTGCGAACTTACAAAACGGACAGAAAATATTAGATATCGCCACGGGTACTGGTATAGTTGCGTTAAATGCTGCGAAGAAAGTTGGTAGCGGTAAGGTTATTGGTGTTGATATTTCAACGGGAATGTTAAATAATGCCAAACAAAAATTAGCTGAAAGTAGTTTGCAAAATGTCGAATTTATCGAAGGTGATGCCGAAAAAATAGATTTTGATGATAATAGTTTTGATGCTGTATTATGCTCTTTAGCTGTTTATTATTTAACTGATATTCCCGCAGCTTTACGAAAGTGGTATAGCTGGATAAAAGAAAATGGATTTATAGCCTTTAACGTTTGGCACGAAATTGCTTTCCCAACTTCTGTTTTATTCAGAGAAATTGCAAAAAAATATGGTATTAATGTTCCTAATCCTAACGCGGCAATGGGAACTATTGAAAGATGCAATAGAATATTACACGAAATAG
>JBCCLY010000245.1:0-6294 GCA_039026655.1 Cyanobacteria bacterium P01_C01_bin.38
ATTTTCGCGGATAGTGTGGCAGCTATGCCTATCCCGTTCGACGAGTGCTAGGTGATGGAAACCAGCCATAGCTGTTCCTATCGCCAAACCTCCAGCACCCGTAAATAACTCTACTGATTTCACGTTTATTAATTTAGAAGCAGACGTTGCAAGACATATTTATAGTACACATCACCTATCGAAAAATATTACTATATGCCCGATCGAGCGCTCACTACGAGTAATCTTTTAAAAAGGAATGCAGCCTCGTTCTTGCGCTCAAATTACGACTGGTCGGAATTTGAGCGTCATGACTACCCTTTTAATCGCCTCCCCCATAAAGTTTTATTGCAATTTGTACCATTTCCAAAACAAGGAAAACGCAATTATAAAGCTGTGCCTTCCCCGCTTTCTCCTGGCAATAAAGACTTAGCTATCAGGTACGCCTCATTCGGCGTAAATTTGATATAACCGCTATCTGAGACAACATGGATGGAATTCCGGATGTGGTTCATATTTTTCTCTTCAACAATCTCTTTTACCATCTCGCTCTTAACATCCCGAAAAAGCGATCGCACTCCATAGGTTTTTCTCGTAACTACTGTCCAAGCTTTACATTCGTGGTAAACTGCTTCGGCAAAGTGCTGGGCTGCATACTCTGCTTTTTGCAGTTGAGTTAATTCCTGAGCATTATCGAATTCTTTCATTGCTTACCCCACAAATATCAAAGCGAAGATGCCTTTCGGTGTATTTGCTTGAAACCAAGCTTTATACACTCGCATCACCAACCTACCGTTATAATAGTGTTTTTGTACTATACACTAAAAGTTGTTTAAGATTTACCGTTAAAATACGCTCTTTATAGTAAGGAAGTTTACATATGTATTTACTGACGGGTTTCAGTATAAATTTCTAATGTTTCTTTTTATTAGTAGAACTAACTGCTCATATTGGTAATTTGTCACGCATTAAAGAAGGCATAATTAGACGAGAGAGATACTTGCCCACAAAAGTTTGATTAAATCGCGATATGCATTTATTACAGATTTTCAATTTAGTATCTTTTTCAAATAAAACTTATTAAATATTTTTCTAATTACCATTTTCAAATGACCTATGAATGAAAACTTTGAGATAAACAAAACTGCCGAAACCGATACTCCACAAATTCAGTTACCTTCTACGTGGTTTGAATCTCGAATTACTTTTGAACAAATACGTCGTTGTTTTACAGCAAGTAAACAAGAAATTCGTATTGCTTCTGGATTTTTTACTATTAGGGGCTGGGGATTAATCCGAAAAACTACAATAGGTAAGAAAGTTTATTTATTAGTAGGAATTGATGAACCAGGCGAGGAACGAGCGCGAAAAGCTCTGGTAAATGAAATCCTGCGTGACTTGCGTACTGGCTTAGACCGTTCCCGACGACAGACCGTATTTGATTTAGTTCAAAAAATGGCAGCAGGTGAGTTCCAAATTTTTGATGCGCGTGCCATGAGTCATCACGCCAAACTATATCTAATTGACCGTGACATAGCAATTATTACTTCTGCCAATACAACGGGACGTGGTTTTATAGAGCAAATTGAATCTGGAACATTGGAAGACAATCTTGAAAAAGTAGCAGAATTAGTAGATAGATTTGATGAATATTTTGGGATAGCAAAAGACATTACGTCTGAACTCCTAGAAGCGTTTCAAAGATGGCTGCAATTAGCTTCTCCGTGGGATATTTATCTTAAAACTATGCATGAAGACAGAAGATTTGCAACCTGTTAAATCCAGATACAAAAAACAACCTGTTTCCTATCAGATAGACATGATTTCTCAAACGCTTCGCCACATTCGCGAACATAGGGGTTCTATGCTTGTCGCTTCAACAGGATTGGGTAAAACAGTAGTTGCAGTTCATGTGGCAATACATCTGCGTGAGGAAGATTTAATTGATAATGTAATTGTTATCTGTCCCGCAGCTGTTCGCAGTATTTGGAAGCGCGAAATGCACGCTGCTGGTTTATGTTCGGACCTCTTTACCCTTAATGCACTTGATAAGAAAACATCTAAGCATGACCACAGCCTTAAAGAGTTTGAAGAAATCGCCCATAACATTGACAGCGACGGACGGTATTTTCTCATTTTTGATGAATGTCATAAGTTAAGAAAACGCTATTCAGATGAATTTGCTAATAGAAGGTATCGTCAAAAAGATAGACTCGAACGTAGAGCATTTACACGTTTAAGAAAGCTGATAAAAGATGGAAATTTAAAAGTTTTACTTCTTAGTGGTTCTCCATACGCTACTGATATCGATAATATTAATACTCAATTATTATTACTACCTCACACCGCAATAAGCCATGTTTTGTTGCCAGAGTTTTTTGATGATGCACGAGCATGGCGCATTGAGGAAACTGTAGAATTTACACGACTACCTGTAGCTTCTCAACTGACTACACCACACGTAGCTAAATATTACGGACAAAATGATTCATCTGGTATTTACATTGACTTTAACGGAGACAAAAAATATATTCCCCAAGTAACTCTACACAGTATTTATTTCCCTTTACCCCACGAACGCGAATTTACTCCAGTTTTTGTTGATGGCTATTTCGACCTAGAAACAGCCCATCCCATATACAGAAAAAATATAGAAAACCTAGTCAAAATATCTTGGGCTAGTTCACCCGACGCGCTTTTATACTTCCTAGAACGTGTTGTTGATACACCTGGAGGAACAAAGGAATTCGACTTTGCAAAAAATCAAACATCAACCTTTAAATTTTCGCGTTCCGAACGCCAAAAAGTATTGAATCCCATTATTAAAAAACTGAAAAAGCTAACTTTTGAACGCGATATAAAATTGCAAACTCTTGTTAGTCTTCTTAAAGAAATTTATGCTCAAAATGAAAAAGTTATTATTTTTTGCGAACGCTTACCAACCGCAGTGTATCTGGAAAAAGGTTTAGCTGAATTAATGCCTGAACTACGGATATTCAGCACAATAGATGAGAACTACAACACGAAAAAAAACAATGAAATTGAGTCAGCTATAACTAAGTTTGCACCCCATGCTAACAATGCAACTGATGAACCAGAAGAAACCTATGATGTTTTCATTGCTACCGATGCTTATGGTATCGGGGTAAATATGCAGGATGCTTCGGTCGTCATAAATTATGATATCGCCTGGACTCCAATTGAACCAGTCCAAAGAGCTGGACGCATCCGCCCGTTTTTGGCATTCTTCTCGCAAAGTTCAATTGTATACTTTTATTCCCACACTGAAGGTAGAAACTGAACTGGGATATGAACTATTAAATATTCAGCAACGCCCTTGTTAATTTGATGGAGCGTCATAGCGAATCTCGAAAGTTAATTGATTTGCCCGTTTTAACTACAAATACAACGCAAGAAATTTATATGCCAGATGTAGCTCCTGAAAAAGTAGTAATGGCATCAGGTAGTCTTAAATTGGATAGTGCGGACGACGAAGATGTTTCACCTTATTACAAACACACTGCCCAACTTCAACTTAATCGCGGTTATGCCAGCAATATCAAAAGCGATATTATCAGTGCCAAAACCTATTCTGGAATAATTCCTTTAATTTATGTTCTAATCACGCATAACGATAAATATCACTGGTTGGTATACGAGCCAAAATCCAAACAATTGCGCTCGCCAACGGTTGTCAAGCTTCTTGATTTAATTGCTTGCAACGAAAACACTGAGACGGCATTGGTAGAAAGTGACGAAATTGAGGCATTAAGCGATGATTGCGTATATGCTTGGTGTACAGCAAACGATGTTCCATCTTCAGAAGTCATTCGAGAATGCGCTTTGTACTTGAAGCCTATAGGTGAAGGAGATGCTGTTTCCGATTGGCTTTCAACCCTATGAGCTGCCCTTATATAGTAATAGTTTTAACTGAGTGACACCGCCGCTTCGTTTCCGCGCTTGGGCGGAAGTGAGTTGGTTCATTTGTTGTCATAGTTGTTTTTCCTACGGAGACTGATATTTATATTATTAAATCGCAGCTTCACCAAACCCATCGTTTATTCAAGTCTTGAAACGTATAATTGATAATTAAGGTCTTAAAATCATCATCCCACCTTCTTTTACGAATCCATATTTCGCATACCAATTTGTTAATTCTTCTTGATTGAAGCGCTTACCACCCACACCACCTGGGTCTACAAAAAGAGCTACAGGTAAATCTCGCAAAGATGGCATTTTTAATAATTTGACGCAGCAAATAAGAGCCAATGCCTTTACCTTTATCCTCGTCACCTTTAGTAATTCATCTATCCATAATAGTTTACCGTCCGTTTGATTTTTAATCGTTGTAAACGCAAAAGCAATACTTCTTTGACTTTCATTATTTATAGTAAATCGCTTAGATAAAGAGTAATCAATATCAACTTCATTCTGATAACCTTCTCTTTCAGATATCTTAATTCGATACATAAAAATGATTCGTAAATCGCGTAACCAACGCTTGGCAATATTGATATATCGGTACATATAAAAAAAGTTGATATTATTAAATAGTTAATATTAAATAGCTGATATAATACACTTAAGTATTGGTCGGCGATAATTAATATAGGCAGCAGATGTTAAACCTTTTTTACCCTCACTATTAGTGTAAGTAGACTCTTCTTCTAAAGATAGTTCATCAAAAATACTAAAGTCTTTTAATACCTTTACCTGCACCCCATTTATTTCCGTTTCACCTATATATTGCGTTCGTGCATTCCTATTATTTTCAAGGTATTCAAAAAACTTCAAATCAACAATAGTAAATTCAAATCTATAACCGCTTAAACTATAGGCATACGTCCATGCCTGACTATATAATTGCTCATCTTTACCACAATAATATTTATTAAAACTCCATGCTTTTCTAACTTCAGAAGCATATCTCTTCCGCATCGATTTATAAATTAATGTTTCATCATTAATATTTATACAAATAACAAAACAAGTTGTTCCCTCCGAGTCTTCATATTCACCAGCTACCACAGAACGAATTACCGGAAACAGCGTTGTTAGCTTATTTAATACTTTCAATAATCGCTTAATTTCTCGCTCAACTTGCGGCTGCTTTGGCAAATATTTCTTAACCTTACACCCGTTTAATTCAGGTTTAAATAAATCGATATAATACCTTTCTCGTTCGTCCAAGCTATTAGCTGGAAATTCTTGCCAGTAAATGCGGTGACACAACTTGCGGTTAGAACGAATTAATTGTGGATACCTGTGATGAGTTCTACCCATCCACCGATTCTTCAGGTTTGCAGCTTGTCCCACGTACCATACACAATCATTGGCATCGCTAATTACATAAATTCCAGAACACGACGGTAGAAGATTACGTTTACTAAAAGCAACGCTAGCCCAATTTTTCCATTCCATAACAATCGAGACAGTAAGTACACCCCTACTTACCTAGAATTCCCATTGCAGGTTGAACGATTTACACAACAGCTGAAGCTTTATATTTAATTTTCCGTAAAATTATAATATCCGTTACGTTCTTACCCACTTCGCCCAAACGGAGTAAAGCTAATTCATTTAAGTGCCCCACCGCGTTGTAAGCTATATATATACGGTATGTACCTGGGTGTAGACATGACGCGAGTTGAACGCGAGTCAATGAATTTCAAATTGCCCAAACCTTTGGCAGAAGCACTACGCAAAAAAGCTTCTCCACAACCGGGCAAAACCGCCACGGATATAGTAATCCGGGGGTTGCTTCATGAACTAGGGGATATACCGGGTGTAGACGTATGTACAGAAGTGCGCTTGCAAAAAGTAGAGGAACAGTTACAACAACTGGCTCAAAGAATCAGCAAGCAAGGTAACAAACCCTCCTTACAAAGCAATGCTTCTTCCGAGCGTACTGAAGAAAAACTAGAAGCACTCAACAATCGGGTAGCACAGTTAGAAGGAGCATTGATTGCTATTCAACGTAATGGAATTGCATCAAATAATCGCAGACAATATAGATCATCGGGTAATCCCTACAATCAAAGCGGGAAGCCACCTCAAATAGAAGCCCTCGACGAACAAAAATTAGCGCTAAGACTTAACGTCAACATTCCGACGCTAAAAGAAAAACACGCAACCCTTTCAACGAGCGAGTTTGGAGAGTGGAGTAAAAATCGCGATACGCGAAGCGTCGCCTCCGGCTATCGCGCTAAATATACGTGGCGATTTAATCAAAAAGATGGGCTTTACCACCCGGTTAAATAGGTGTGGGTTCGCGTGTGAAATTTTTTGAACAAAATGATAACTCAGGGGCGAAGA
>JBCCLY010000246.1:0-6292 GCA_039026655.1 Cyanobacteria bacterium P01_C01_bin.38
ACCAATCCCAACTAAAATCAAACTAATAATTAGTCCTAAAATAGTAATTCTTCGTCTGCGATTTTGATTTTCGATTTCGACATCGCAAACTAATTGAGAACTTTGAATAAATTCTTTTTCTCTTACACTAAGTTCTTCACAGCGTTTTTGCTGCCAATCCTGGGCTATTGCTAAGGGTACACCCCGCAATAATGCACCTTTATCTTCACCGCTTCTTTCCCATTGATATATTGCTGCTCTGAGTTGCTCTTGCCAACGTCGAAAGTCAGTATCAAGCTGTATCCAATGTTCTAAACGTCCCCAACTTTTAATCAAAGCTTCGTGAACAATTTCTACGGTTTCTTCACCTGTGGAATCATTACGGTTTGTGACTAACAAACGTGCAGATGCTAAATGAGTTACCAAATCCCAATTATTGACTTGAGAGCGAGTTGCTAACCTGCGAGTAGCTTGTGTACCTTCTTCTAAACGCACTAGCTGAATAAATATTCGTTTCGCTCTTTCTCTATCTTCTTCCGAAAGCCGAGCATATATTTTCTCTCCATATTCAGCTAAAGCACCTTCTACACAGCCAATATCCGAATAAGCATAGTGTATCAGCTGGCCGTTTTGATGCTTTTCCCATAGCTGAGTTAAGGCAAATTCGAGTAGTGGTAAATTACCTAATTCTCCCCAAACATCATCAATTAATCTATCTGCTAGCCCCAATTCCATTTTTACTTTCATCTTGGTTGCAGGCTTTACAATTGCTGAGTACAATTCGTCTTGACTCATTGGCCCAAGATTAAGTATTGCTCCTTGCAAAGCGTCACTAAATGGACGGTAAGATAAAGCATGACCGTAAAAATCGGCTCTAAGGGTAATAACTAAACTAAAACTTGGAGCTATACTGACAGCAGCCAATAATAAATCTAAAAAAACTTGAGTTTCAGATTCCAGACAAACGGTATAGAGTTCTTCAAACTGATCTGCTATCAATGCTATACGAGTATTAGGATTTAGTTTACTAAACTCCTCAATAATTGTTTGTAAAGCTTGAGCATCGCATTCTAATCTTGCAGCTAGTTCTTCTTTAAGCAAACGCAAGTTACTATCTAAATTACCTGCATTCTGTTGCAAAAAATTAATTGATAAGCACAAAGGTAACAAAGCACTAGCCAACGCTTCAAAGGGTTTGTTACCAGGGCGAAAAGAAATTATTTCCCAATTTACATTTTCATCTTGTCTCAATTGGGGAATCAAACCAGCAAAAACTACGCTAGATTTACCACTGCCGCTAGGACCAACTACAGCTACAAATGTTTTACTTTTTACAGCTTTTAATAAGTTAAGACAAAACATTTCACGCCCAAAAAATAGGTCTGCATCTGCTTCAGAAAAAGCAAATAATCCCCGATAAGGACAAGGAGGCATTCCTCCTAAACTCAACCAGCTTGGTGGATCTAGCGCTGGATTCTGAAAAATAACTGGTAAACACGAAGCACCAGGAAATTTACTTTCTAATCCTTGTAACTGCCTGCGTGCTTTCTGAAAAGATATGTATAAAGATTCTCTTTCTTGAGCGAAAAATTCTAGAAAAAATTTGAAAAAAACTTGTGCAACCAGATTTGGTACTGGCTCCCTCATCACAATAGTTGTAGGAATATTTAATTTTTCTAACACCGAAGCCAGTCCCAACCCATTACAAGAATTAAATATTGCTAATTTCAAACCATTCTCAATTGCTGCTTTGAGAGCTTCTTCTAATTGTTCTAAAGTTAAACTATTATTTGTATTATTTTCATTAATATAAATTTTTCCTGCTTCATCTTCAGTTTGACTATGACCTGCAAAAAAAAGCACGTCCCAACCTTGAGAATCCCAAAGATTTCTATTAAATTCCTGACGTGACGGTTGAATTATAAATTTAACTTCTGCATCTTCTAAACTTTCAAGAAAACTATTTTCTGCTTCTAAATTAAGACCAAAACTATTACCCATAACAGCCAAAACTCTGACTTTATTCTTAGTCAGTCTTGACTGTGTAACAACAGTACTTCTTCTATACTCCGGTCTAAAAAGAGCTATTTCTGCGGAGGGATAATCATCAAGAAAATCCCACCAACACCAAGGTATTCTTCGCAGCCATGAATCGTTAGTTTGAATAACTATCTGTATTTCCTCTTCTCGACTTAGTGCAGAGCGTAATTTACGTTCTACATTCAAGAATTCTTCAGATTTTAGCCAAGCATTAATACTCAACCGCAAATGCTCGGATAATTCATTAAAGCTAACATCGGAAATATTAGTTATATCATTTTCATCAATTTCTATTTCATCATCTTCAGACGATAGCGAACGAAATCGCAAATTTAGGCAATCGTAAAAACTCCGATACAAAAATTGCCATCGCTGATACAATTCCACCAAATGCGGTGCTGGTGGCAATGAGCCGACAAACTGCTCTGGGAGGGGATGGTTGGAAATCCATAATTGAGCCGTTACTTGCTCGCATCCTCCATACAAATCGCTATTTCCCAGATTAATAACAACTGACTTGCTCATGAAAAATACGTTTATTATCCGAGGAATCCGCCAAAAGATTAAAAGATTAGATTTTTATTGCTATTACTGCTTAATCAAATTACAAATCTTAAATCAATAATAGTTGATATAATAAATTCTCTAATTCTTAGCACTATCAAAACACAGAGCTAATTTTATATTAATCAAGAGACGCTGCAATGCAACGTCTCTTCAATTTTATATGTAAATCTAAACCGCTGTAAAAATCTTTTTCAACAATCCCTGAAATAACTTCAACCCATCAGTATTACCCAACATCCGATCGGAAGCCCTCTCCGGATGCGGCATCATACCCAGTACATTACCATCACGATTGCAAATACCTGCAATATTTCTTAACGAACCGTTAGGATTTTCTCCTTCGTAGCGAAATACAACTTGATTATTATCTTCCAACTCTTTTAAAGTCTTATCATTTGCATAAAACTTCCCTTCGCCATGAGCCACAGGTAGAATGATTGTTTCGCAGCTTTGATAACTTTGCGTCCAAGATAGATCGTTACGCTCAACTTTTAGCGGTACTCTATCGCAGATAAAATGCAAATCTCGATTTCTAATTAAAGCACCAGGTAACAGTCCTGACTCAGTTAACACTTGAAAACCATTGCAGATACCGAGGACAAACTTACCCTTTTGTGCGTGTTCGATAACAGAAGACATTATGGGAGAAAATCGGGCGATCGCCCCGCAGCGTAGATAATCACCATAGCTAAAACCGCCAGGAAGAATTACCACATCAATATCGGAAATATCCGTATCTTGATGCCAAACCATCCGAGTTGGCTGTTCAAGAATATCTCGCGTCACGTAAGCAACATCGCGATCGCAATTAGAACCAGGGAAAACAACAACGCCAAATTTCATCATCAGGTTAAAGGTAGAGAGGGGGTAGTGGGGGAAGAGGGGGAAGAGGGGGAAGAGGGGGAAGAGGGGGAGACAAGGGGACAAGGGGACAAGGGGAGTAAAAAATCCAATTACCAATTCCTAACTCCTAACTCCTAACTCCTAACTCCTAACTCCTAACTGCTCACTGTTCACTGCTCACTGCTCAAACTGCTCCAATAACCGATTCCACCTCGGTTAAATCGAAGCGATAGTTTTCAATTACGGGATTTGCGAGCATTTTGTCGCATATTTTGTCTAAATCTTGACGTGCTGAATCTTCCGAATCGGAGGTAATCATTAATTCGATATATTTTCCAATTCGCACGCGATCGACGTTGTTCTCTTCCATCTGCTTTAGCCCGGATTGTACGGCAACACCAGCCGGATCTAAAACTGAGGGACGAAGAGTTACAAAAATTTTCGCTTGATATTTAATTGGCACTTAATCTTACCCAATGCTGCTCTGGGTATACTATATCTTTATACCGCTACCAAATGAAAATTATATTGTGAAACGATTGAAGTAAATTAAAAGTAGAAGTAGTAATAGAAATTGTTTATCGCAGTTATTTAAATAGTTATCCTTTATGAAACCTATACGTACCCGCAGCCAAGAGCGGATTTTAAACTTACTCAAATCGATTAAACAAGGCATTTCCGCTCAAAATTTATATGTGGAACTGCGTAATACCAATCAAGGTATGGGTTTAGCAACAGTTTATCGTTCGTTGGAAGCTTTAAAACTCGAAGGATTAGTACAAGTCAGAACTTTAACTAATGGTGAAGCGCTATATAGCTTAGCACAGCAAGACAAACATCATTTAACCTGCTTGCAATGCGGTAGATCGATTCCTATCAAACAATGTCCCGTACATCAACTAGAAACCGAATTAGAAACCGACCAAAATTTTAAAATCTTTTATCACACATTAGAATTTTTTGGTTTATGCGACAAATGTCATGCGGAGCAAGCTTGTTAATTGGTAGTTGGTAGTTGGTAGTTGGTAGTTGGTAATTGGGGATAGGGCATGGGGCATGGGGCATGGGGGATTGGTAGTTGGTAGTTGGTAGTTGGTAGATGGTAATTGTTAAGAGTTAGTAGTTGGGAGTTAAATAACTTTCTATGATTCGCAAAATTATCAGTAATGCTATCTAATGCGATTCCATTGCTTCTCTAACGCGGAGTGTCTGTAGTGCGAGCATCTTGCTGGTGATAGCGAGCATCTTGCTGGTGATAGCGAGCAAGATGCTCGCACTACATATATTATTAATAACTCCGAACTCCGAACTCCTAACTCCTAACTCCGAACTCCTAACTCCTAACTCCCAACTCCCAACTCCCAACTCCTAACTCCCAACTCCCAACTCCTAACTCCTAACTCCTAACTCCCAACTCCTAACCGCGTTGCTGATGATTCTTAATTTCCCCAAGTATGGGATTACCATCTTGATTTTCAGAAACGATGGAACGAATACCTTCTAGAGTACCGGGAATTGTGCGGGGGTCCATAAACATGACTTTGGCGCTTTCGCTTTGTCCGATTGCTGAACCCATGTCTAAGTAACCTAAAGCTAAGAGTACTTCTAATGCTTGCTGAGCTTTGGGGTTATCTTTCATTTTTAGAGCAAGAATTTCTGATGATTCGGCAACGGCATGAGCTTTTAGTACTTGCTGCTGACGTTCGGCTTGCGCTCTAAGAATGGTAGCTTTTTGTTCTGCTTCTGCACGTAAAATTACGGCTTTTTGATTTGCTTCTGCTTCTAAAACTTGTGCTTCTGCTCTACCTCTAGAGCTATTAACTGCTGATTCTCTTTCTCCTTCAGATGTTAAAATTGCTGCCCGCTTGCGTCTTTCTGCGGACATTTGTAATTCCATTGAATCTTGTACTGCTTTGGAAGGAATAATATCGCGCAATTCTACACGGGTAACTTTAACACCCCAAGGATCTGTAGCAATGTCCAAATCTCGTAATAAAGTTTCGTTAACTTCGGTACGAGCGGTAAAGGTTTGATCGAGTTCTAATTGTCCCATTTCCGAGCGAATTTGAGTCAATACCAAATTCACCATTGCCGCTTGGAGATTTTCAACTTTGTAGTAAGCTTTCTCCATATCAACGATGCGCCAGTAAACTACAGCATCAACTTCAATGGCTACGTTATCGCGGGTAATACACTTTTGGGGGGGAATATCGATAACTTTCTCTCGATTAGTTTCGCGGAAAACTACGCGATCGAAGAAAGGAAACATGAAATTAAGTCCAGGTTCTAACTTTTTATTGTAGCTTCCCAATCTTTCTACTAATGCTTCGTTTCCTTGATTGATAATTTTCACGCTACCAGCTAAGGCACTTCCACCTAAAGCTAAGGATATCAGTAAAAATAATTGTTCCATTGTTTTTTCCTATTTTTTTCTAATACTATTTTTCAAGCATGAAAATCAAGCATAAACTCAAGCATGAAAATCAAACACAAATTCAAGCATGAAAATCAAGCATAAACTCAAGCATGAAAATCAAGCATAAACTCAAGCATGAAAATCAAGCATAAACTCAAGCATGAAAATCAAACACAAACATTAAGCACGATTATGAATGCAAAATATTTTCGGGCATTACAATCAACGTTGTACCTTCGCGTCTAACTACGTAAACTCTTTGATAAGCAGCGATAAAAGCTTGTTCGTCATCGCATCGTGCCCGCCAAGAATTTCCTTCGTACAAAACTCTTCCCGTTTTACCGGCAGGTATTTGTGTGATAGTTTCCCCTAAAACCGCATCCCTAATCTTTGATTTGCGGCGTGGTGGTGAAATATATTTACGGGTAAGCACTATTAATGATGCCG
>JBCCLY010000247.1:0-6261 GCA_039026655.1 Cyanobacteria bacterium P01_C01_bin.38
AAAAAAATAGCGTTTATTTGAGGGTTTTTAATAAATCCTCACTTTTTAGATTTCACATTTCAAATCGAAGTTTCAAACACAAATTTCAAACACCATTTTAAATCAACCATAAAATCATGTATAGACTTAATGATTCCGCTTTTAAAATTTTACGTTCGGAATTGCTTAATTGTGGTTCTAAGAATGATATCGGTAAAAAAGAAAGACAAATTGTAGCCAAGCGTTTTGAAAAGCTCCGTAAAGAAAAAGGTTCACCAGCAACTTTTGAGGAATTACTTTTATTAGTTGTAGATGTATTTCCAGATTTTAGCGAAAAAGCTATTAGAAAAGCTGTTAAAGCCAATCAGCCACCGGGAGTTTTCAGCGATTTGAAATGGGTGGCAATAGTTGTAGCAAGTATTGGCGGTGCAATATGGTTAGTGAATTTACCATTGCCTATGATTCGCAAGCCCGTAGCTAAAAATGCACCATTCCTGCTTCTACCTTCCTATATCGGCATGGATAAGAGCTATCGTGAAGCAATCGATGCTATCGAGCAAGCCGATAGGTTAATAAATAAAGCTACTAGTGTAGAAGATATTAATAAAGGTGGCGAAAAAATTAAACAAGCAAAACAAAGTTTAGATGATTTACCAATTCTACTTTTAGGTTATTATCCCCAAGCTTATTGCGGTTTATCTGAATGTACTTGGGAATTTACTGTTGATGAATTTGAAACAGCACGTCGTCGAGTTACCCAGATAGATGCTAAAGCTTTTCAAGAAATAAATGCTTCCGAATCGCTTTCTCAAGCAGAAGAAACTCTACAAGCCGCCAAGCTGCAATATGAAAATGCTAAAAATGCCCTTGAAAAAGAAAAGGCTATCGCCCAGATGCAAACCGCGATGATTTCTCTGGCACAAATTCCCAGACAAACCTTAGCTGGTAAAAAAGCTATGACTACAATTGCGGTTTTCCAACCAGAATTAGCCGAAATAATTGCTAGAGATCGAAAAACTGGTGTTTCGGGCAACTTAATTGAAGCAGCCAAAGTATTCGCTATGCAAGCAGCACAAGCAGCGCAAAATCCACCCCATCCAGCTTATAAATGGCAGCAAGTTGAAAAACTGTGGTTAGAAGCAATTAAGCGGTTGCGAAATATTGATGCAACAAATCCTAAATATCTCGAAGCCCAGAAACTACTAGCGAAATACCAAAGCAACCAAGGAATTATTCAAACTCGACTGCAAGCAGAAAGAGAATCGCAAAGAATTCTCAACCAAGCCGAAGCACAAATTGAAAGATTTATCGCAAATCCTCCATCAGAGCTTAACCAATACAAAGCCCAATTACAGACAATCATCACAAAATTGAAAACCGTAAAATCTGGCACAACATCTCATGAAAGAGCGCAAGAGTTAATATCATCAATCCAAAACCAACTAAAAAAATAAACAGCTGAATAATGTGTGTAGAGACGTAAAATTTTACGTCTCTTTTACCGTGCAGAAAACCAATTATGATAAAAAACTTGCATTCATAGCAGAATCTATGTTATACAAATAAAGCTTCGGACGTATAGCTCAGTTGGTTAGAGCGCTACGTTGACATCGTAGAGGTCACTGGTTCGAATCCAGTTACGTCCATTGTTTGATAAATTTTTCTTAGTATTATGTTGTGATTTCACTTGTCACATTATTGTACCGTGTGTTCCAGACGTAAGAATCGTATGTCTCTACACAGGTTTCATGCTTTTTACATTTGAACATGACTAACACCACCCAAAGCGTACAGCAACCTTACGGCTTTACCTAATAAAGCTTTTTCCTCAAACTGTAATACTATATATTCCCATAAAATAGCAAGCACCTTAAACTCACTACACAAATTAACAGTGCTTTGAAACCAATGTAGCGTTGTATGTATTAAATAAACCACAATACCTAATCTTTTACTCAGATAAATACTGAGAATACAATTTAATCATCGGGCTTTTTTGGTGAACAAGGGTATGAATCTACGAGTTTACCGAAGCTTTTACCTCTAAAGAGCCATTTTGGAAGTCTAATCAATGCCTTTTTCCACTTCTCCGGAATGAAAAATATAAAGACTACGCAAAAATCAATAGTTACTATAGACACCTTCTTCCATACCGAGATAACTTGTATATATCGAAACGCAATCACTACGCAATAAGTGATTCTTTCAAGTTTAAAAATGCAATAAGAGAAGGGTTTTTAGTCATGGTTGATAATAAAAAGAAAGTAGTATCTGGTGTTGTTGCTGCTACTGCTTTAACTGGTGCATTTGTCGCACCTGCAACTGCACAAGCTGCGAATAACGACGCTCCAAATTCTAATCAACAACAAACTAATAAAGAAGAATCATCAGCTAATCTTGCAACTCAAAAAGTTAATAGTACTAGAAAAAATCTTAATAATTTACAAGCGGAAGCTGACAAAGCAATTAATACAGCAACAAATCTTAAAAATATCGCTAAAAAGAAATTAGATGTAGCTCAAACATCAGAAAAAACAGCTAAAAAAGATTGGGAAAGAAATTTTGATAAGGCCACTAACAATGCACAGAAAGCCGATGAAGCTCTACAACAAGGTAAGGAAAGAAAAGCAGCAAGATTAAGAAAAAAAGCAGAAGAATTCACAGCACAGGCAGAAGAAAATCGTCAAGATTATGAAGCAGCAAAGCTACAAGTTTCTCAAAAAGAAGATAATTTGCAAAAGGCAACAGAAAATCTTCTGAGTGTTACGACAGAGCAAAACAGAATAGTTGAAGCCGCACAAGCGGATTATGATAAAGCTTTAATGCAGCAACAGAGAGTTATCCAAGGAGCGACTAATTCACGTAAGGACGATAATTGGGGTAACTGGACAAAACAACATACTATTGAAGATAGATTAAAAGATTCTGAATTCCTAGCTTTAATTCCTCAATTCCAAGAGTTGGTACAAGAAGAAAGTTTAGCAATTGGTGCCCAAGAAGTTGAAGCAAAAAGATTAGATGCAAATAAACTATTCTTAAAGCACGATCATAACATGCGCGTTTGGTTTATTAATGAAGGTGCTGGTTATAAAAACCAATTGGCTTACGAAGCAACCAAAGGTGACAACTATCAGAAAGGAATGATTTTCGATGATGTTTCTTGTACAACTGATTGTCAGTTAAGTAATGGAAAGAATGCTCCATTAGACATCGGTGACTTCGTTGACTTAGGTTTAATCGAAGGTGGAACTCAACTTAACTTCTTACTCAAGGCTGATGGTGCTAGAGGAGCAAAAACTTCTAACGGCGATATTTACAGTGCTGACGAATCTCTCAACAGCGATGGTTTACAGCATTTGATGGCATTTGAAGTCAATGCTGGTGGTAGAGATTATCTGATGATGGGCTTTGAAGATTTACGCGGCGGTGGCGATTTAGATTACAACGATGCGGTATTCGTTGTTGACTTCGGTAAAGGCAACTTGACTAATAATTCTAACTTCGCACAAGCTGCGAAAGTACCTGAAGCTTCTAATATCGCTGCTATCTTCGGTGTAACTGGCGCTGGTTTGATGTTACGTCGTCGCCGTCGCAAAAAGAAGTAATCCATAATAATGTAGAGACGTAAAATTTTACGTCTCTTCCACTGTTTCAAACGTAGTTAGCTGATAAAAACAAAAAATATGAATTCAAAAAAATTTCTCTTCCTTTAAATCATCTTTCAAATATTCGGCGCAATTCTTCTTAATTAGAGTTGCGTTATTTTTTATGGAAGGGAGTAGGGAGTAGGGAGTAGGGAGTAGGGAGTAGGGAATAGGGGTTCGTTTTCTCTCAAACGTAGGGAGACGTTATATATCAATCTCTACAAACCGTCAGATTTAATGAAGCGCACTACTAATTCCCTACTCCCTATTCCCCGTTCCCTATTCCCTACTCCCTTTTCTATGGCATGATTATATAGACTTTGCTGGCAGCTAAAACAAATTATGATGGAGAGTGGGGGTAATACGAACAAACAAACTTATATTCTGGCTTTAGATTTGGGCACTACTGGAAATCGTGCTTTTGTCTTCGATTCCAATGCTCAAATTGTTGGACAAGCATATCTAGAACTCAAACAATATTATCCTCAACCGGGATGGTTGGAACATGATGCTTCCGAAATTTGGGATGCTACGATTTCAGTAATGCAAGGTGCTATTAGGAAAGCCAAAATTACCCCTTCTCAAATAGCTGCTATTGGTTTAACCGTTCAGCGAGAAACTTGTTTATTATGGGATAAAAACACTGGAAAACCTTTAGGTAAAGCAATTGTATGGCAAGATAGGCGTACTGCTCCCCTTTGCAATCAATTAAAAAATCAAGGTTTAGCAGAAGAAATTTATCAACGTACTGGATTAGTTATTGATGCTTATTTCTCTGCAACAAAGCTTTCTTGGCTGTTAGATTCTGTTGCCGGAGTTGACTTAAATAATGTTTTGGCTGGAACAATTGATACTTGGGTGCTGTGGAATCTTACCGACAGAAAGGTTCATGCAACCGATCACAGCAATGCCAGTCGCACAATGTTGATGAATTTAGAAACTTGCGATTGGAATGAAAGGCTATTAAATTTATTTAAAATTCCTCGTCATATTTTACCAGAGATTCAGCCCAGCTTTGGCCATTTTGGAGCTACCAATAAAGCTTTATTAGAAGTTGAAATTCCTATTACCGCTATATTAGGAGACCAACAAGCGTCTTTATTCGGTCATGGTTGCAATGCTCCCGGTTTAATGAAATGCACTTACGGTACTGGTAGCTTTTTGGTTGCTCATACTGGCACAGAAATAGCGCGATCGCAAAGTCAACTTTTAAGTACGGTGGCTTGGACTCAATTAAATCAAGATGGTTCTTTAGATATTAATTATGCCCTTGAAGGCAGTATGTTTACTAGTGGGGCTTGTATTCAATGGTTGCGCGATGGAATGCAATTAATTGAAACAGCTGCTCAAACTGAGACTATAGCAACTCAAGTCAACGATAACGGCGGAGTATATTTTGTACCTGCATTAAGCGGATTAGGCGCACCTCATTGGGATATGAGCGCTAGAGGTGCTTTTTTGGGAATTACCGCCGGTGTCACCAGAGAACACATGGTACGTTCAGTATTAGAAGCAATTGCTTATCAGGTAAAAGAAGTTGTCGAAGCAATCAATACATCTAGTAACACTTCAATCGAAAAGTTAGCTGTAGATGGTGGTGCTTCCAATAATAATTTTTTAATGCAGTTTCAAGCCGATTTATTAGGAATTCCCATCGAACAACCAGCCATGCGAGATACTACAGTACAAGGTATTGCATTTGCTGCCGGTTTAACAATCGGTTTGTGGGATGATTATTCACAATTGATACAGCGAAGAAAAATCGAAAAAGTGTTTGAACCGAATATTAATTCTAAAATTCAAGATTATTATAATACTTGGTTGCGTGCTGTTGAACGGGGAAAGAATTGGGAACAGAACAGTTAACAGTGAGCAGTGAACAGTTATCAAAATTGTAGGGTGTGTTGTCGCGCAGCGCAACGCACCATTATACAAAGGTTTTGGTGCGCTCACGGCTAAAGCCATAACACAACGGCACGGCAATAAAGGGGGAAGAGAATCTACACCCCTTTTTGCCTCAATAAAGCAGGAAGAAAATCTACACCCAGACACTTGCTACAACGGAGGGAACCTCCGCAACGCAGTGTCTTCGCTTTTTGCCTCCCCTACGAACTTTTACCAAATGCAATATGACCATCAATTTCTGGGAAACATAATATTATCATCAAGATAAGAAAATTATGTCAGAACAACCCAGGAAATTTGATGCAGTTTTGGGTGGAAGTACATCACCTATATTTACTAGTGCTGTATTAGGGGGAATTGAAGGAGTTAAACAACGATTAAAAAGTAAAAATGTCGATGTCAGGTTTGATGCTTTATGGGATGCTTTGAATTATGGTGAAGCTGGATTAGATTTAATTTCTCAAAGATTACATGATTATTATGGTAAAGTATCTCGTTATGCTGAGTTATTATTGAGAGAAAGAGGTGGAGAGAAAGGTAAACAAGCGCTATTAGATTATAATCCTTGGAAATATCTGACCACGATTGATAGTTGGCAAACGCAAAAATATAATCCTGAGAAAGGGATTGTGTTTCCGTTTGAAAAAATGTACGTTATTAAAAATAAAATTCAATTCAAAGCTTTAATACAAGATCCTTTAGTTAAACAAGTAGAAGCGTTAAAATTTGAAAT
>JBCCLY010000248.1:0-6255 GCA_039026655.1 Cyanobacteria bacterium P01_C01_bin.38
GATTTCTGGGCATTGCAGTAATGTCAAGGAGTTTCCCCCCGGTAGCTATTATCATTCGGATAAAGGTTTTTCTACTTTTTATAGCGTTCCCGATTTATACCCGGATAGCAATGCTGATGTTGAAGCTTTAATTGCACGAGTTCGTCAAACGGTAGAAGAATCTGTAATCAAGCGTTTGATGAGCGATGTGCCCTTGGGTGCTTTTCTTTCTGGTGGGCTTGATAGCAGTATTATTGCAGCAGTTGCCAAGCAGCATCAGGAGCAGCTACATACTTTTAGCGTTGGTATTGGTGATAGTCGCGATTTAGAAGCAGCTCGTTTAGTTAGCGCTCATTTGGGAACAATTCACCACGAATACGTTATTACTCCAGAAGAAGTTAATGCCAAACTTCCCGAAATTATTTATTATTTAGAATCTTTTGACCAAGATTTGGTTCGCAGTGCCATTCCTTGTTATTTCACCTCTCGCATGGCTGCCGAGTATGTGAAAGTAATTTTGACAGGAGAAGGTGCCGACGAGTTGTTTGCAGGCTATACCTATTACAAAGATATTCCCGACGAAGAAGTTTTGCATAAAGAATTGCGTCGTTCGGTTTCTAGCTTGCACAATATCAATTTACAGCGAGTCGATCGCATGACAATGGCTCACGCTATTGAAGGCAGGGTTCCGTTTTTGGACTTAAACATGATTGAGTTAGGTCAACAAATCCCCGCTAACCTAAAATTAGTTGGAAATCCTTTAGTAGAAAAATGGATTTTACGCAAAGCTTTTGAAGATATGCTTCCCTCAGAAATTGTCTGGAGAAAAAAAGAGCAGTTTGACGAAGGAAGCGGAACTGTAGATATGCTCGAAGAACTGCTTTCCCATAAAATGACTCAAGCCCAAGCCGAAACTTATCAGAAAAAACACCCCCAAGTGAAATTACGTTCGCCAGAAGAATGTTTTTATCACAATATTTTTATGGATGTTTTTGAAAATTCTGAGGTTGTATCAAGTAACGTTGCTCGCTGGTCAGAACGGCCTGTATAAAATTGTTTAGCCTGATTTAATATTTGTTTGCAATCGCCAAAACATTCGTCCAGCAAAGCATTTAGCCGCTGGACGAAAAAAAATCCTCAATAAAAAATAATACGTATAGATAGGTATCAAAATTGCTGTTTTCACCGATCTGATTTACGTACAAAACGGTGAAATTCCCCCGACGAACATCTTAGAGGATTTTGTATAGGGTAAACCATGTGAGAGAATGAACATGAATTCTCTCTTGATAGAAATTCTTTTTATAGGGCTTATGAATCAACATACTGTATTGAACAACGTATTAAACAACTATGCGAAAGCAGTTGAAGTTGGAGCATATGACAGCAAACTAGCCGGTTTAGGTAGTAAATGCGATAGCGTGCGGCAGTATTGGGAAGACCGCTATACTCGTTATGTTCTTAGCCCTCCTATCCGGCGTTTGCTTGAAAGAAAGCGAGCCGAAGATCGTGGACTTCGTATCATGGATCTTGGATGTGGTGCGGGAGAAGGTTGGAATATCCTAACTACTTTACCCCGTACAAGTCCCACCCTCGATGCTCAATTCAGTTCGCTGATGAATGGATCGGATATTGATTTTTACAAAGGAGTCGATATCAGCCCTGCAATGATAGGCAAAGCTGAGAGTATTCACGCTCACCACGACCAAACACAATTTATGGTGGCAGATTTAGATGAGGGGCTTCCTATAGAATCTGGTGATACTCCTTTCGATCTTTATTTTTCATCCTATGGGTCATTGTCTCATCTCTCTGACGATAGTCTAGGTCGGTTAGTTGGAGATATTTGTCAGAATATGGGCGATAGAGCTATTTTTGTCGCCGATTTGCTCGGTCGTTATTCCTATGAATGGCCCTGCTATTGGGGAGAAGTTCAAGGCAAAAGCGATATGCAGACTTACTCGATGTCTTATCTTTATCCTCCAGAAAAACGAAATACTAAAGATGTAGAGAGATTTCCCATTCGTTACTGGGGTGGAGAAGAACTCGACCGCTTTTTAAGAGCAATTGCGGAAAAAATGAATGTGAAAGTAGGAGAATTTCACTTGTGCGATCGCTCTATTTTAGTAGGGCGGCATACAGATACTGGTGAATTTAATCCCGAAGCTTCCCCACTTAGAAGCGCTATCAACTCTTTACACGCTATCGATGTACGCACCGATTTAACCAAATTAATTTTTGATTATCAGCCTCATCCCAAGCACCCTCACATCAATCGCTTTTTTCAAAACTTACAATCTGCTTGGAATGCCTTAGTCTACGGCTGCATGGAAAGCTTAGATATGTGGCGAAAACCTGAAAAACTACTTTCAGAACCACCAATTGAACACCCACCGATTGTTTTAGACAGCATTCGCATTCTACGCCGTCTGATTAATCAAGCCCCCAACTTGCACTTTGACGATCCAAGAGCCAACTTAATTGAACCACAGCTAGCTTACCTATTACGAAATTTAGAGTGGAATTTCCAACAAGGTTTGGGAACTTCTCATGGTTTGTTAGCAATATACGAATTTCGCCGCTAAATTATAAATCTAAGCAATGACAGTTGAATCACTGTTTTAGCTTCAAATAGATTTAAATAACAATCTACACGAAACAATTAATCTCGCGTGGATAGTTATTTGCTTCTACTATTTCAAAAAGCGTCTTTTTATTTCGGCATTCACCTGAATGTCGAGCTATTGTAGACGCTTCTTTTAATAACTTAGACAAGCGTTGCAAATTTAAAAAGTTTGAATCTAAACTTGAACAGGACTTACGCAACGGTGATTTGTCATTGCGACCGAAACGCAGTGCAGGGAAGCAATCGCAAAAATTCTGCGTTAGCGGAGCGTGTCCGATAGGACATATACTTCGCTGTCGCTCGTAATGACGCAGTTAGGTTACTTTTGCGTAAGTCCTATTGAAATACCCTTGCTGTTTAAATCTTAAAAAAAGTTGATGGGGAAATTAAGAAAGGATTATAAGAAAAAACTCTTAAACTTTTAATATATCATAAAATGAGTTCGATTAATCAAAATATTTTAGAATTTAGATTGTTCAAAAACGTTTTAACAACTTTATTATTACTCGATCGCCTTTTGAAGCAGCTCTTATTTAAATGTTTCTAAGCTGTTACGCACTTAATTTGTACAATACTAGCGAGCAAGATGCTCGCACTACAACAATCTATCTTTCTTACGTTATTCAATTTAGCTGCACATCAGCTTATTCAATCATCCGACGAATATCATCTAAAGGTGATTTCTCTTCAACAGCGGATTCATCGGCACAAAATTCCAAAACTAATTTAGCTTTTAATTTTCCTTTCTGTAAGCCTGTAGCACCAGACTTAAAAACTTCGCAATTTATTCCTTCTTTACTCCCTTCCCGGTAGAAGATTTCCTATGGCGTAGGTTGGGTTGAACGTTAGCGCAGCGTGTCCGTAAGGACATAGTGAAACCCAACACGCTGTTGGGTTTCGTCCCTCAACCCAACCTACAATTTTTCGGTAATCTTAGAGGGGGATAGGAGTAAACAGTGTTTGTCCATTAGCATCTTTCAAATTTAATTTTCTTTTAATTAATGTTGCAAACTGTTCTGACTTGATTTGGATATCAGCAAAACCATTTGAAGGTAAATTTAAATAGCGACCAATTTCTTGATGATTGAGAGATATAATTTCTCCTTCGTTTACTGGTTGGAATTCGTTGTTCATATTTATCAATGTTGATTAAATTGGAATAATTATACGGTGAAAAAGTAAGTCAGCAATAATTATCAATGAACAATGAACAATTAATTATTAACTGCTCACTGCTCACTGATAACTGCTAACTGACTTTACAACCCAAACCAAGAAAGAAAGTTTTGCCACGGCGAAGCACTTGCTTGTTCTTCCAGCTTCATTTTTTGACGAATATCTTGAATATTCCAGTTAGTTAATTTTGCTAGAGTTTGCGCTTCTTTTTCAAACCGCTTTCTCAAACTTCTTTTATATTGTCTGCCAGCGTTACAATCAGCTTTACCAGTAAAAGGATGTTGCAAAACATAACGCCCTTGAAAATTGTTGCGGTTGGAAGTTTCCTGAAACATTAAATCTTCGGGGAAGTTATCGCGGGTATAGCGAACGTGCAAACGAGTTACAAATACGTTGCTAGAAAGTGGACGACGACGGAAAGCACGAGGTGCTATTTTATTAGAAGAATTATCATCTAACCAAAATACCCCAGCATCTTTAAGTTCTTCTCGATTGAGCGGATCGGCCGAACAAGGGTCGCAATTACCCATATCCCAAGCGTATTCTAAAAATGCAACCTTTTTATCTTCCTTAATGTAGGAAGTTTGGAACATCGATTTATAAAAGTCGCCAAATTCTTGTTTTACATATATAGGAATATTAAGGTTAGAAGGAATTTTTGCCGTGCGGTAGTTGGTAAGTTCTGCTTGTCCTTTTGGTGACAGAATATAAGCAATTAAATCTTGTTCGGATGTGGAATTAACCATTCCCAAACGAATCGGCAACATAAATTTATTAGATTCGTAGGAAATTTGTAAAGGACGAAGTTTTTGATAACCCTTTTCATCAAACTTTTCTAAATTAACCTTAGCCACAAAGAACTTCATCTTTTGACGAATATAAGGCTTTAGTAACCGTTTTGCACCTCTAGGAATTTTGTAACCATTACCGCGCAGCCATCTTTCCAAACCTCTAGATTCCCTAGCGCTGAGGATAACAATATCGTATTCACCCACATTAAATTCCGCTTCTACCGTCACACCCAATTTTCTGTTACTTCTTTTCATTCCTCTAGGTGCTGGTGCTGAGGACATAGTAGGAAGACTTTCTGCTTGTCCGTACACAACAGGCGCACAAGGATCTTCATCAAAATATTCAACTAATCGCGGAGCGCTAAAAGCATCTAAACGTTCGATTATTTTCGGTTTACCTACGATTACTTGTTCTTCTTTTAATACAGTGGGTACGGGTACAACCATCGCAAAATCTTTAACATCACCCTGATAATCATTTGCCATAGTCAATACGGTGCGATTATCCTTACGAGCAATTACCACCTGAGAAGCCTTGTTGTACAGCTTTGAATCCGCCTTGGCAACATAAAAACCGCAAAAAGCCAAAGCTGAAGGAGTAAAGCTTGTCAGAATTACAAAAGTTAATAATATTGAAATTAATGCGCGAAATAGTTTCATAAAAGTTGTTAGTTGTTAATTGTTAGTTGTTGGTGGTTAGTTGATAGTTGGTATTGGTAACATTAACTGCTCACTGTTCATTGTTCACTGCTCACTGCTCACTGTTCACTGCTCACTGTTCGCTGTCCAACTGAATCGCGATGCTTTCCATAGTTGGTCGAATAGAACTGTTAGCGGTGCTAGGGCAAATAATGCCCAGAATACTGCTGTGGAAAGATAAAAGTTATTTCGCAGAATAAAGGTGACAAGGGCAATACAGGCTGCCCATGTTAATCTGCCAACGCGGGAATTAGGGATGGAACGCGGGTCAGTTACCATGAATAAGGCAAATAGCAGTAAAGAACCGCTCATCAAGCGATGCAGGTAAACATCCCACGTCCAATCCAGCCAGAAATTACGCACAGCTTCTAGTAGAGCGTAAAACCCTAAAAAAGCTGCCGTAGTATCCCAACGTCCGATACGGTGCAAAATCATGCCGCCAGTACCCACAAATAGAAATGCATACCACCAGTCTTCTCCCCATTGTCCTGGAGAAACCCAAGCGTCAGGAGTTAATACCAATGCAGAAATAATTCCGAAATTAGCGGGATTGAAAAAATGCTTATCTTCAAACTTGAAAACAAACTTACTGGCGATCGCCATTGCAGCAGCAAAAAACATTGTTGTGGGATAATCGGCTCGTAAAAGTAAACTGATTCCCAAAGATGTAATTAAAGGACTGCGAATATTGGTTTTATGTTCTTTATTTTCTTTATCGTCTGCAAATGACCAACAATTTACGATAAATGTCAAAAGCCATTGCATAATTAAACTTGTAGCAATTGCAACAACAATTATTGATGGTTGCAGCGTCCAATCTCTCGTACCTATACCTAAAATAAGGAATAGAGAAAGATAAAGTATTTGGTAGTCTCGTATATCTTTAAACAACATAACCCGTTTATTCCGGGATTACTCCTAAACTTACTTTAATCTAAACGAGAAATATGAAAATTGGTTAGATGGTTACAGAATTTGTTACGC